>JAKQEF010000178.1 GCA_029558675.1 Bacteroidota bacterium
AGGGTGGCCAAACCCACCCTGGTCAACTTTTATCCTTCGTCGCTTGCTTACCAACCAGTCGTTTAAGTACCAATTCATCAATCGCTATTGCGATTTGCTGAATACCACCTTTAGCAGCGAACATGTTTTGGCTACCATCGATTCCATCAGCGGGCTTTTGGAACCCGAGATGCAGGAGCATATAAACCGCTGGCGCAGACCGCCAACCATGGACGAATGGCACGACAACGTGGATGTAATGCGTTCGTTTGGCCAACTTCGCCCCTCTTTCCAACGCCAACACCTTCAGAACAAATTTGGGCTTGGAGGCGAGGCGTGGGTTACTCTCAACGTGTCTAACGACAAGTATGGCTTCGTTCGCCTAAACACAATGGATATCAAAAGCAGTACCATGGGGGTGCAGCCCCACCCATACCCTTGGGTTGGGTACTATTTCAAAGGTGTTCCGATTACAGTGGAAGCCATACCCATGCCCGGTTATCGGTTCAGCCATTGGAGTGGGGCATCCGGTTCAACCAACGCGTTGATTTCTTTAACACTCACTTCGGATATTGAACTCACAGCCCATTTTACTCATACCAATACCCCTCAGCTAATCCATTTCTGGTTTTTTGGAAAAGACCTCCCCAACGACACCCCGCTGGAGTCCATAGATGCCACCCATAGCCTAGTGGGCAATGCCCATATCCAATACCATTCGGCATTGGAGGGCTACCCTTTCAGCGAGGGTGATCCCAACTGGCGGAAGGCCTCCATGGAGCGTCGCAACAGCCCTACCGATATAAACTACCGGCCCGAAGGCAACGGCAATATTGCATACGGCAATGCCAATATGAGGGGCGTTCAGATTCGACAGCCTTTTACTGGCAATGGTGGCGAAAATACCATAGTTCTCCATGCGCCCACCGAACGCTTTCAGAATATCGTGCTTCGGCTTGCAGCCAAGGATGAGGGCGCTGCCAATGCCCTTATTGTTGATTACTCAACTACCGAAGGTACTCCTCAGTGGACATCAAACGGACTGAATACCAGCACACTTCCATTATCCAATGCATACCAGCTCTTCGAAATTAATTTCTCAGATATCGATGAAGTAAGTAACAATAACCATTTTAAAATCCGTATCCGGTTTGTAGGCGATAACATGGCAGCCGACGAGGGTAACAGGTTAACATTCAACAATATCAGCATCGACGGGGTTTCGTTGGAAGCATATACCATATCTGCCACCACAGGTGCCTACGGCAGCATTAACCCCCATGGCAACATAGGTGTATATCATGGAGTAGATCAGCCATTCACCATTACTCCCGATGAGGGGTACGCCATCAAAAACGTGACGATTGACGGGGAAGATGCACTAAATCTGATTGATATCGATGGCAATGGTATTGGCTCCTACGTTTTCGAAAACGTCATCGACAACCATACCATTCATGCTACCTTCGCTTCGTTAACCCATACTCCTGAAATAAACGTTCCGATTGATGTGCTGATTTACCCCAATCCGTGTTCGGATTTTCTAAAAATCGTGTCATCCGAAAAGGTTAGAAAGGTGGAGATTTTCAATACACTTGGGAAGCCCTTGTATAGCAACTTATTTAACTCGAGGGAGGTAGTATTTAACCTTAACAATATTCCCAACGGTTTTTACATTATTGCCATTGATACAGCAAAAGGGAGAGTATCGAAGAAATTGCTGATTGAACGTTAAATTGAGCGGGGTAAAACGATATGTCTGAAATTGGCTTATAATTTTTTTTATAGCTTTGCGCAACTTTTGCTTCAGCATGCTCAGAAGAATTCGTCAATCGCCCTATACAGCCTACATAGCACTTTTCTTTGGGATTATTTGCATCGGTTTTTCGGCCATTTTTGTCAAGATTGCCAATGTTCCCGGCTCGGTATCATCGTTCTACAGGCTGTTCATTGCAGCCATTCTGATAATCCCATTGTGGATATACCGTGGCATGAAGATCCCTTCATCCGGGGATATTTGGCTGATTTTTGGGGGAGCACTCTTTTTCGCCTTCGACCTCTTCCTATGGAACACTGCCATACTGCTTACATCGGCTGCTACAGCCACACTACTTGCCAACAACGCTCCCATTTGGCTGGGACTAATAACGCTCGTGGTGTTAAGGCAAAAGTTGCCCCGAAAATTTTGGGTAGGGCTATTGGTAGCCATTGTTGGGCTGAACATTTTGGTTGGCATTGAGGCATGGCGAACCATGAATTTCAACCGGGGAGACTTACTCTCGCTAGCAGCGGGTTTTTTCTATGCAACATACCTGCTCTTCACCCTCGACTCCCGAAAAAGGGTCGATACGGTAACGTTTATGACCTTTTCTGTGGTGTTCATGGTAATCCTCCTCTTTTTCACCAACCTGTTTTTAGGAAACCCCTTTTTCGGATTCTCAGCCAAAACATGGCTTGCCCTTGTGGGGCTTGGGTTAATTGCCCACTTTTTGGGCTGGATTTCCATCAATTTCGCCTTAGGGCATCTGGCCGGTACCAATGTATCGGTAACCCTTCTCTCACAAACCATTATTACGGCAATTCTGGCCATTATTATTCTTGGCGAAACCATTAGCCTCAACCAAATTGCCGGCGGAGCACTTATCCTAACGGGAGTTTACGTGGTCAATCGGAAAAATTCAAAAGGGTAAAAGGCGGCAAAACAAAATCAAGGATAATCATAAATGATATCTCCTGTTATCAATCATTCCGAATAGAGGGTAAAACCATGCTTTGTGCAAAGCATTAAATATGAACGTATGCAACGAAAACGCAAAATCAACAGCGCTAAAACTTCAAGATTTTTTGTTGAGTTTTTTAAATCATTTTTTTTAAAACTAATTAATACAAAATATAGCCGTCAATTATTCTGAGTTGTTTCAATTATCCATATCTTCGTGCCATATTTCTTAAATACTAATTAAATAAACAACGTTTTATGAAACTTTTAAAATTTTTATTGACCTGCGTAGCTGGGCTAACGCTGATATTCACAAGTTGCAAAACTCAAACCGTTAAGGTGGATATTAAAACCGACCTCGATAGCGTGAGCTACGCTTTGGGTGTCAACATGGCTGAAAATCTTAAACACATGGATTTTAAAGACCTCAATGTAATGGCTGTGGCCAAAGGCATTCAGGATTGCCTTGCAGAAAAACCGGGTACCATGACCAACGAGGATGCAATAATTCTTCTTAACACGTTCTTCTCAAATCTACAGGACAAAAAGTCAAAAGAGAATCTTGAAGAGGGCAGGAAATTCCTTGAGGAGAATGCCAAAAAAGAGGGTGTAATTGTTGACAGCACCGGACTTCAGTATAAGGTTATCGTTGAAGGAACGGGCCCCAAACCAAAAGCCGAAAATAAAGTTAGGGTTCACTACCGCGGAACACTGATCGATGGCACTGAGTTCGATTCGTCGTATGGAAAGAATGAGCCTGCCGAGTTTAAACTCAATCAGGTGATTAGGGGCTGGACCTTAGGGCTTCAAAAAATGAGCGTCGGGTCAAAATACATGCTATACATACCATCCGAATTGGGGTATGGCGAAAGGGTAAGACCCGGGGGTGCTATTAAGCCCAACTCAGCGTTAATATTCGAGGTGGAATTACTGGACATTGTTGAATAAAACTTCATAACCTTTTAATAAACTCACGGCTTACGGGGTTGGGTTGGCAAAACCGCCCAACCCCTTTTTTTAAAAATCAAAAAACAATGGAAATAATCGGTAAACTTTTCAGCAAACTTCCCCAACAGAGTGGAGAGGGGAAGAACGGGAAGTGGGTAAAACAAGAGTTTATTGTTGAAACACAGGATCAGTTCCCTCGCAAAATTTGCATCGCCCTCTGGGGCGATAAAGTTCGCGACTTAGACCTTTTTCAAATGGGCGAATCATTAAAAGCAATGGTTAACGTGGAATCGAGAGAGTTCAACGGGAAATGGTACACCGATGTTAAAGCCTGGAGGCTTGAAAAGGTTGACAAAAGTAGCACATCACCAACTCCTGAACCATATCCTATGCCAGGACCGGATGATGTTCCCCCGTTTATTCCCGGAGAATTCACTGCTGACGAAGGCGATGACTTGCCATTTTAATTCTTGGGAACTAAGATTTACCCTTATATCCCTTGGCAATTCTTTGTTATAGAGGAAATAAAAAACATTACATTCTCTTAAGGCTGTTTTTCCTATTTAGTGGTTCATTCAGTTTCGTATTGCATAATGAAATACAATAGCAAAATCCTCATCTAATCATCCCAGCAGCATATAAAAGTTGAAGAATAGATAGCCCCGTCTTATCTTTATCTATAAACAATGTTTTTTATTATTGAGTATTAACAACTCCCACACAAAGAGATAATCAACTATATCTCAGCATTTTAAATTTTTAACGTCTTATTCCTTAGAGGATCGATTAACAATTTTTAACTGTTTTTAAGGTTTTTACTATTGCATTTAATTGTAAAAAGCCACATATTGTCCAACCGGTAGAATCCTATCGTTTCTTTCAATTTGACAATTTCAACAATCTTTAACGATAGGGTGTTCCCGTTTCAACTACATTAATCGTAGTTCAATAGTTAGTAATGAAATACTATCCGGAAAAAATAGCGTTATCTGCCAAATCTTTAATCCTGCTTCGCAAACTTTTCGAAGAAAATCCGAGGCTTTCCAAAATTTATATGCAAGCCGAATCATCGCAGGAAGCCAAAAAATGGATTAA
>JAKQEF010000004.1 GCA_029558675.1 Bacteroidota bacterium
GAAAAAATACCTTTCAGGTACTTCTTCAACGCTTCTTGAGATATAATATTGAATATCCGCTTCAGGTTATAAGCCGAAAATATCAACCCCACGTCTGCAGATGCTCGTTTCATGGTTTTCTTGGTCATGATGTAGTAAAACCCCCACTGTCTTAAAGCATTTTCAACGCCATTAATTTATCCGCTTTACCCCGGAACATAATCCAATAGCTGTTATTGTTATCTTTGCAGGGCAAGGAAAAACAAGTTGATCGATGCAAAGGGTTGAATTGGGTAAAGATATCATTTGGCTTGATGAGGTTGATTCTACCAATATCCATCTGGCTGCCCTTGCAATGCAAAAGGTTGAAGAGGGAACCGTGGTGGCTGCCAAGTTTCAAACCGAAGGGAGGGGGCAGCGTGGAAATACGTGGGACAGCGAGGTTGCCAAAAACCTCACGTTTAGCATATTGCTTCGTCCTACCTTTTTGCCTGTAAAAAAACAATTCTTGGTTTCAAAGGTTGTTGCACTGGCCATTTGCGATACTCTCGAATGCTTTGTGAGCGGCATTTCCATTAAGTGGCCAAACGACATATATGTTGGTGATGCTAAAATAGTTGGCATCCTCATCGAGAATAGCTTCAGCTCGCACCTTATGGATACTTCCATTGTTGGCATTGGCCTCAATGTAAATCAGGCGGACTTTACCGATGACATTCCCAATCCCACTTCGCTTTGCCTGCTAACCGGCAAGGAGTATGACCTCAATGCCCTGCTTGAGAAGCTTTGCCATGCGTTATCCAATCGGTATTCACAATTGATTTCTGAGAATTTCGATGCCATTTCCAACAATTACTTTGGAAAACTCTACCGGAAGGATAAATACTACACCTATATGGCCAACGGCATACCTTTCAGGGCCATTATTTTTGGGGTAAGGGATTCGGGAGAACTGTTGCTGAAAACAGAGTCGGGTGAGGTCAGATCATTCTTCTTTAAGGAGATATCGTTTGTCCACGATGGGCATTAGCTTCATGTTGGACCTATTGAAACAATCTATCCGTTGAATGCCGTGGCAATCTGGTCGGCAATGGCATCAATACCCTGCTTAAGTTTTGACCCCAGCATCATTTTCATCATAAAATTGAGGTTGGCCTTTAGGGTAATCCTCATTCGGGTGTCGTATGGTGCCACCTGTTTTAGCTGTATCCACAGGAAGAATTCAAAAGGAATCTGTCCGTCACCCGTTATTTTTATGGTTTTATGGGGGTCTCTGTCCACAATCCGCATGCCTGCTTCCTTCACTCCCTGAGCATCGAATCGGCACCAATCCTCACCGGCCTGCCAATTTTCCAGCTTGGCTGCCTGGGCAAAGGGAGTGAAGTTCTGAAAATTCGACAGAATTTTATAGACATCCTCATCCAAACGCCTTATACTCACAACTTTGCTTTCAACGCTTACCATGGTTCGTAGTTTTAACAATTGGTTTGGTTATTTTTTCCAATTGCCCGGATCCTTTCGCCACTCAAGCAGTGTTCTGTGCTGATGAGGGGTGATAAGCTTTTGCTCGGTGGCCTGAGCAATTAGGTCGTCGTACGATGCCAATGTGTGGAGAGGTACGTTATGTTTGGCAAAGTTTTGCTTAGCAACTTCAAAACCGTATGTGAATATTGCCACCATGCCAAGCACTTCGCAACCTGCATTGCGCAAGGCTTCCACTGCTTGCAGGCTGCTTTTCCCTGTCGATATCAGATCCTCAACCACCACAACCTTTGAGTGGCTGTGCAACTTCCCTTCAATCAGGTTTTCCAACCCATGATTTTTTGGCGACGAACGTACATAGGCAAACGGCAATCCCATTTCGTGCGCCACCAGCACACCGTGTGCAATGGCTCCCGTGGCAACCCCTGCAATGGAGTTAACGCCGGGGAAATGCGTTGAAATTAAATCCGAAAAATGGCGGCAAATCTCGGTGCGTATCTCAGGAAACGAAAGGGTTATACGATTGTCGCAGTAAATTGGCGACAGCCAGCCCGAAGCCCAAGTAAAAGGATTGTCAGGATTAAGCCGTATTGCATTAATTTCTATTAATTTTGCAACGAAAATATTGTCTTTCATGGGGAAGAGGTATTCTATTTATTTCGACTCGAAAAAGATTGTCATTGCCAATCAGGTTGATATCCATTTTTATGGTAATGGGTTGATAATTAAATATGACAAACCTGTTGAGTTGGTAAAGTTACTCGATTTTTTTCATTCTTCCGACTTCCTCAGGAATCTATTTATTTACGGTGATGATACCGGTACCATATTCAACACTTTGTGCAAGCATTACAAAGTGGTTGAGGCAGCCGGCGGGCTGGTGAGGAATAGCAAGGGAGATTATTTGATAATCAGGAGGAACGATTTTTGGGATTTGCCCAAGGGCAAAGGCGATAAGGGCGAGACAAGGGAGGAGACCGCCCTGCGCGAGGTTGAGGAGGAGTGTGGCATATCACAATTACGCATCGAAAAGCCTTTAACCACCACCTTTCACATATACATCGAGGAGAAACAGAGGGTTCTTAAGGTAACTGATTGGTTTGCAATGTCCTATTCGGGTAACGAGTCCCTTGTTCCTCAGGTAAAGGAAAACATTACGGAGGCCATTTGGGTTGAGCAAACCGACATTAACAAGTACTTAAACGGCACCTACAGCTCTGTTAAAGACGTGTTTAAAGCTGCCGGAGTGGAATCAGCATAACCATCAGATTTCTCCCCTCGATCTAAGTAGGTTGAATAGCAGGATTTCAAAATTTTCCTTGGGTGAAGCGGCTGGCGACATCAGCAATTTCCTATCGGGACCAATTAGAAAGTACGTTGGGAAGGCCCTCACATCAAAGTCTTTGATTACATCGGGCTTATTGCCATAGTATAGAAAGGTCCAAGGGTATCCGCTCTGCTCAACAAAGCTCTTCAACTCATTCTCATCGTTATCAATGGAAATGGTTACAATCTCAAGATACTTGCTATGCTTGTCGTATAGCCTTTTCAGCAGGGTAAACTCCTGAAGGCAGGTGTAGCTGGATATGCTGCAGAAATTCAGGTAAACGTATTTTCCTTCAAAGTCTTTGAGTGAGGTTAATTTACCGCTTGTTGAATATAGCTCGAAAGGAGCAGGGACAAACCCCGGTAGCAGGCGGGTAACCTTCGAACGGATATTCTCTGCAATAATCAAATGCTCAGCAATTTGAGTCTGCCTGTATAGGGAGTCCAATATTGAAAGCAGGGCTGAGCGTGAAAATTTATCGTCGAAAAATCCGTCGTGCAAGCCTTTCAAAATAACCAGTTCGAGCAGTGAATCCTTACCTATAACCTCATCTTTGGCCAGGGTTGCCTTGAGCCTTGTATAACTCTTTTCATCGGAGATATTGTTGAATACCGCTTGACCCGAATCGGTCCGTGCGAAGAACAGGAAGTATTTGTCGTATAGCAGGTTGAATAGTTCCATGTAGGATGGATTGTTATACAGAATGGGCTTATTTAAAAAATAAGAATCCGAAATGCTTCGGGCTTTTTGCATCAGCGATAGCTGGCTGAGCAGCCCATATCGGTACTGCCGATATGCAGCAAAAAACGGATGGTTAAATTTTTTATACCTTGTTTCAATGCTGTTGATAAGCGAATCAATGGCTATGTTCTGCGACCCCGCATATGCATCTTGAACTATTTGATCGAAATGTTCATTGAATGCCGTATCGAATGAGCTGATCAGCACGTTTAAATCATCCTTACCGATATTGGCAATGCCCACATGCATTTCTACCTCCCTGAAATAGGGGTTAAGCCTTTGGCTTTCGGTTTTGGGCTCATTTTTAGGAAGTACAAGCTGATATTTTCTCCCCGGCTCTACAAACAGGTAAATCTGATAAATCCCTATGTGGCTGAAAATGTACTCAATATCATTAACTTTAAGTTCGATTGAGAAATCACCGTTTTGATTTACCATACCTCTTCCCACCGGGATCTCGGTACGTGATATGAAATCGGAATACTGGTAGAACACCAGCTCCTCGCCATTATACGAAGGGGCATTGCCATACAGGGTTACCTGTCCGGTTGCCATAAAGTGGAACAGGACAAGGGAAAGGATGCAAACCAGGAGTACTTTAGAACGGGTCATCAATGTGTGGTTTAGTTTCAAAACCGATTGTCTATAACCCTTAACGATCAAGGTACTTATTTATGTCGAGTCCTTTGGGTAAAAATTTCGATACATCGCCTTTGTTTACCAGAATGTCCCTAACAATGGTCGAGTTTATGGGTGTGTGCTCGGGCGCAGTGAGCAGGAATACCGTTTCCAAATCGGGCTTCATAATTCTATTCACTTGTCCTACAGCCCTTTCGTATTCAAAATCGGCCGAAGTGCGAAGGCCACGAATCAAGAAGCGTGCTCCAATGCTGTTGCAGAACTCAACGGTGAGCCCTTCGTAGCTCCTGACTTCAATCCTGGGTTCGTTGGCGAACACATCGCCAATCATGTTCATCCTTTGCTCGATGGTAAAAAGCGTTTTTTTTGCCACGTTCTTGCCTACGGCAATCACTATCTTATCAAAAATATTTAATGCTCGCCTAACAACTGCTTCGTGTCCAACGGTGAATGGGTCGAAGGTGCCCGGGAATACTGCAACTCTTTCCATACTTTGGTTTTGGAATGGGTATATATACAAAGGTAATACCTTTTACATTGAATAATGCATTGGGTTTGAAAAATGGAACTTTAAACTATGCAATTACCTTTGCCGATTTTACCTTGGTATTCAATAGGGCGTAATCTAACACTTCGCCAATATACTCCACATACTTGAACTTAACGCCCTTGATATACACCTCCCTGATTTCCGATACATCCTTCTCGTTGTCCTTTGAAAGGATGATTTCGCTTACGCCCGCCCTTTTGGCGGCCAATATTTTTTCCTTAATCCCCCCCACAGGCAGTACCTTACCCCTAAGGGTAATCTCCCCGGTCATGGCAATCCCTTTTCTCACCTTTCGCTGTGTGTATGCCGAGGCCAGAGAGGTAACCATGGTTATGCCCGCAGAAGGTCCATCCTTGGGGATTGCCCCTTCGGGCACGTGGAGATGAACATCCCATTGGCCGAATAGATCGGGGTTAAGCTTAAGGGTATCGCAATTCGCTTTGATATACTGCTGGGCAATAATCGCCGATTCCTTCATCACTTCGCCCAGATTCCCTGTTATGGTCAGCGTTCCCTTCCCCTTGCTCAGGCTTGTTTCAATGAATAGGATTTCGCCTCCCGTTTCGGTCCAGGCCAAACCCGTAGCAACTCCTGCCAACTCATTGTCAAGGTAGGTATCTTTCAGGTATTTTGGCACGCCCAGCACCTTTCTGATATCGTCAATGTTCACAACGGTAGGATGCTCCTCGCCAAAGGCGATTTTTTTAGCCACATTCCTTACTACTTTGGCAATCCGTTGGTTTAGGGTTCTCACACCGCTTTCGCGGGTATAGCCTCTGATAATCTCCTCCAAAACCTCGGCGGGAATGGTAAGCTGATTCTTTTTAAGCCCATGATTGGCTATTTGCTGTGGAATGAGGTGCCGCTTGGCAATCTCTACCTTCTCTTCCATAATGTATCCGCTAACTTCAATCATCTCCATACGGTCGCGTAGCGCCGGGTTAATGGACGAAATGTTGTTGGCGGTGGTGATAAACAGAACCCTAGAGAGGTCGAATTCAATATCCAGGTAGTTGTCGTGAAAAGTGCTGTTTTGCTCCGGATCAAGCACCTCGAGCAGTGCCGAGGCAGGATCGCCATGGAAATCTTTGCCCACTTTATCAATTTCATCCAGGATGAATACGGGGTTGGAGGCCTTTACCTTTTTAATGTTTTGGATTATTCTTCCGGGCATGGCCCCTATGTACGTTCTCCTATGTCCGCGTATTTCGGCCTCGTCGTGCAATCCTCCCAAGGAGATGCGGGCATACTTGCGGTTGAGAGCTCTCGCTACCGATTTACCAAGCGATGTTTTACCTACCCCCGGAGGCCCGTGCAGGCAGAGTATGGGGGCTTTCATGTCGCCTTTAAGCTTAAGTACTGCCAAATGCTCAAGTATTCGCTCTTTCACCTGCTCCAGCCCGAAATGATCCTCATCCAGAATTTTTTCAGCTTTTTTCAGGTTGAATGAATCCTTGGTGTATTCATTCCACGGTAAATCTACGATAAACTGGACATAGTTATGCTGAACAGAGAAATCGGCAGCCATGGGATTCATTCGGCTAAGCTTGGTCAACTCCCTGTCAAAAATGGCTGCCACC
>JAKQEF010000007.1 GCA_029558675.1 Bacteroidota bacterium
TTGAATGCTACCTTCAAGCCTCTGGCTAGGCTTCGTAGAGACTCTCGCTCGGACTCGGTGAGCTGCCCAAGGTAGTCGTCGCCTGAATCAAAATTGCCATCATCATTCTTCTCATGATAGCAGCGCTCGTCAACGCCATGCAGAACATACATAAGTACCGCAAACTCCTCTGCCGTGAGGCCCTTAATACCTACGCCATCCTTCTGTACTATTACTCGTATCATATCTGAAAAATTTTAGGTGAATAAATATTACTGATCGGTGGGCTCAATAGCCCGCCTTATCTCTTCGGCCCTGGCGCGGATGCGCCTTACCAGCTCCGTATCCCTATCCTGATAGGTGTTGCCCTTGTAGCTGCCCAGCGGCCCGCCCTCCAGCACCAGCTTCACGTACTTGCTGCTGCACCCGCAGGCCCGTGCCACCACGGAGTAGAAGTGCCCGAATGGCTTTTCCACCCTCCCCGTTGACTTTGTCCCTTTTTTTATCATATCTTTGTTCTTTGTATGCATCACAAATGTAGTAGCGTATTTTCTATTATCCAAATAAAATAGTAGATATTATTCTATGATAAAAGGTCGTATAATAAAATACATTGAATACAAGGGGATTAGTAAATATAAATTTTACCAAATAACTGGGTTATCTAATGGATTTTTAGATAAGGAAGGGGCCATAGGGAGCGATAAATGCGAGATTATTATCTATCATTTCCCAGAAATAGATGCGAGATGGCTATTAACTGGCACTGGTAATATGATTTCAGATACGAATGTACTGGATACCAGTATGAGCAGTACCGGCGCATCATCAGCCGATGATACTATATATAAAGAGATGCTTAAGGAAAAGGAGAAAGAGATAGCCAAGCTGAATAGGGAGATAGGCCGCTTGCAGCACGCAGTGGAGCACTTAAAAAAGGGCGGCAAGCTGTTTGGCTTTGGTGTGGAGGTGCGTACTGAATTAGACGAGTAGGGGGGGACACCCGGCACACACCCACGGGGCGCGCAAGGGGCTGTTTGCCCCTTTTGTTTTTTATATGTCTGTATATGTGTGTTTTACGTATTTTTACTGGCGTTCTTACAAATACTTATAGGGGGGTGCATTGCGCTTTTTTGCCGTTTTACGCTCCATTTGGGGGCATTAGGGCGGGTTCGTTTCGCTGTTTAAAATAGGCTTGTGTCCATCCAACTGTCCATCCAACTGTCCCCCCAACTTTTTTTTAGGTGTTTTTTGGGTTTTGGGTATGGGCATAAAAAAAGCCACCGGTGGGGTGGCTCTGTGGGCTGTTTCCTTATATTAACGCAGTGTTTAGCCATTTTGGCTATTTACGCTCCCGCTGTTACTTATTCGCTTTTAAATCGTGCTCAAACTGCACTTAAAAGCAACCCATTTGCACAATTCGTTTTAAAGACAAAAATCATAATCCACACAATTACAACAATTTACACAAATTTACATTGTACAGTTTGTTTTATGGCCCTTAGGTATTCCAATTCGGCCTCCAGGGCGCGTATGCGCTCCTCCAGGGCCAACTTGTCGCTACAATCGGTCATGCGCTCAGGGGTTAGGGTGAGGGGATCACCAAAGGTACAACTTTTTTGTGCGGCATACGAACGCATCCACTCAAGGATGGTGCTGTTACCACCGATCCCATAGCGTAGGCGGGCCCCCTCCTTGGTAATGGATCCGCTAAGCACTTCGAGCACCACTCGGCGCTTAAAACTCTCCGAATAGATACCATTCTTTTTCTTCATGATCGTCCTGTTTTAAGTTGACTTATTAACAAAAAAACTGTCAACCCATACTAGGACGGGACCTTGTCGGGATTCGCGGATTCGCATCCCGACGTGTCGGGATCGCGAATTTACATCCCGACTTTGTCGGGATTGCGCATTTGCAGATTGGAGGGAGACTCAAGGCTTGACTCTAAGTCAAACCTTGAGCATGTGTGAAATGCTCACAACCTTTTTTGGGTAGTTCCTTTCTTTGAAGCTATATTTGCGCATTGAACAACGTCAGCATGATGGGAAAGTTGGAAGACTCATACAGGCACAAGGGGTTGCGTGCCAAGCTAGTTGAGGAGATCAGCCGTAAGGGCATCACCGACGAGAGGGTGCTGGCTGCTATTGGCAAAGTGCCAAGGCACCTTTTCATGGAAAGCGGGTTTATCAACTTCT
>JAKQEF010000015.1 GCA_029558675.1 Bacteroidota bacterium
GGGTACTATTTCAGGAGGTAGCATAGCCGGATTCTGTATTAGCAATACTGGTACTATTACCAACAGTTTTTGGGATGAAACTTCTTTCGGTAGTATTGGCTCTCAAGGGGGCACTGCCCGTACAACAGCACAGATGCAAACAATTACTACTTTTACCAGTGCGGGTTGGTGTTTCACCTGTCAGATTTGGGGCATTAACACTCAAGATAATAGTAAATACCCATTCTTGCTCTGGCAGGAAGACTATGAATTTCCAGCAAGCGACTGTAACTACTGGACAGGGGACTCCGGAACAGACTGGGGAACAAGCGGGAATTGGTCAAGCGGGGTACCATCCACGGGAAGTAATGTGCTTATCAGAAAAAACGAGGACTCCGTTTTTCCTGTTTTATCCGGACAGGTATCGCTAAACATCACCAATGTTGGGAGAGGGTCAACCCTTACCATTTCGTCAACAGGATATTTGACCTCCACCGATCAACTTTGCATTAGAGGCCGGGTTATTGTTCAGCCGCAAGGCAAAATAACCAGCACAGGCTCACTTAACAACAACAATAGTTACGAGGGGCTTGTTCTAGAATCAGATGAAGATGGTTCGGCAACTATAATACACAATACCGAAAATGTACCGGCTATAGTTAAGCGTTACGTTCCCGGCTCTCAGCAATTCCACCTAATCTCCACGCCCGTGGAGGGCCAAACCATTGCAAATTTTATTGCCGAAAACTCCGGAGTGCTTGCATACAATTCGACCATTGAAAAATATGCCATGAGGCACTACCTTGAAACCAGCGGATCATGGTCAGACTTTTACCCTGCAAATCAGCCGGGCAATCTTGTGCCCGGAACCACCTATGCCATTGGGCTTGCTTCTCCGGGAACAATAATTTGCAAAGGGCTCTTAACCAGCACAAGCAAAACCATTGAGTTGGTACGTGACGAAACCAGCAGTGGGTGGAATGCCATTGGTAACCCATTTGCCTCCGGCTTAAATGCCAACGATGGAACAGGGGGCTTCTACCGAAAATATAATGGCCAATTTGATACTCAATATTCAGGTTTGTACATTTGGGTACCAACGGCGGGCAACTCTGGTCAGTATCAGGTGATTAACAGCGTACCCGGCTTATCCCAAAAATATTTGGCATCTGCCCAAGGATTCTTGGTAAAGGCTAAAATCGATCCCGGATTTGTTGCAATTGAATCCGGTATGAGGGCACACGAAAACCCAACGTTTTATAAATCCGATAAAGTTGAGGATTGGTATATAGTTGATTTAATGGCACAAAACTCCTCTGGAAAGGTTTTAAATACGGCTATTGCCTTTAATAGCGAAATGACTTACGGCATTGATAAGGGTTTTGACGCAGGGCTTTACACGGACAATGTTAACTTTAGGCTGTTCAGTGCGTCACAGGAAGAGGATAATGATATGGAATTTGCCATTCAGGCTTTGCCCGATAATTTTGAAAATGTTTTAATTATTCCTCTTGGATTTACTAATAATGCAAGCGGAGTAATTGTCTTTTCGGCTGTATCAAACTCCTTACCGCAGGATATCACCGCATGGCTGGAAGACAGGGAAACGGGTATTTTCACCACCATTAGCAGTGAAAGTTACTCCGCAACCATTGCTGCCAATGCCGAGGCGCTAGGGAGGTTCTTCCTGCATATTGGCAGGGGCGTTAGCGAGGTGGCAATCAGTACAACAGATAATCTGAACTACTGCCAAGGCGATGCCGTCGATGTGACATTCACAGCCGATGCTGATGGGGTTAACTACCAGTGGTATGGAAACGAGGAGCCAATTGCGGGTGCAACCCTTAAAACATACCATGCCACCGAGGAGGGCAGCTATAGTGTAATGGTTTCAGTTGGCGGATCCCATGCGGAATCGAATCCACAGGTAATTGTGGTAAACGCATTGCCCGCCATTTCCATCCCCGAAGATTTCGCCGTTTGCCACGGTGAGCCCGTTACGCTAACCGCCACAGGCGATGCCGATGTATTTGAGTGGAACAATGGTGTGATTAACGGGGAGGAGTTCATCCCCGAACAAACTGCCACCTATATTGCTACGGCTACATACACAGCCACCGGTTGTGAGGCAACCGCCGAGGTTACCGTTACGGTAAATCCGCTACCCACCATCGAAGTACCGGACAACTTTGCCGTATGCCACGGCCAATCCGTTACGCTAACCGCCACAGGCAATGCCGATGTATTTGAGTGGAACAATGGTGTGGTTAACGGAGAGGAGTTCATCCCCGAACAAACTGCCACCTATATTGCTACGGCCACATACACAGCCACCGGTTGCGAGGTAACCGCCGGGGTTACCGTTACAGTAAATCCACTCCCTGAGTTTATTCTTGCCAATGATGATATAAACATCACTGTTGCTGAAGAGTACCTGTTCGATGCGGGTGAAGGATTCGCCGATTATCTCTGGTTCGATGGTTCAACAAATCAAACATATCTCTTTGTGGGATCGGAATGGGGCTTGGGTACATTTGATGTCTGGGCAGAGGTAACCAACGAGTTTGGCTGTTCCACTCGTGATAGCACTGTGGTTAACGTAGGACCTACGGGCATTGATACGCACACTTCGTGGATTTTGAATCTTTATCCCAATCCAACAAATGGAGACATAAACATTAGCATTAGCGGTTTATCGTCACAAAGGGTAAGTGTTACGATACATAATGCCGTTGGGCAAACTATTTTCCACAACTATTTCAATACCTCCGACGGCAACATTCAGGAGACCATTAGACTAAAGGATAGATCTAAGGGAGTTTACCTGATTACTATCGGCGATGGTAAAAACAAAGTCACAAGACGAATCGTTATAAATTAAGAAAGTGTATTTTTACGTTAATAAATGGTGAATAATGGTTGGTTAATGTTAATTAGCGAGTAATTAGTAAAAAATACTGTTAATTGTACATTATATTTGTATAAATTTGCATCATGAAGAAAGACAAAGAAATAGAACTAGGCAAGGATCGCGAAGAAAAGGAGGGGATTACGCGAAGGGAAGCCATTCGTAAGATGGGGTATGCTGCCTTTGCGGCTTCCACCATGTTTCTATTGCTGAACAACCCAACCAAGGTTTACGCCCAGAGTCCCGGCGATCCCGGTGATCCCGGTGGAGGTTGGGAATGGGATTAGCTTTCGACTTTATCATGTATTAACCACTTACAAGTGGCATATATAGTTAAGAGAATAGGGCAAGCCTATATTATGTGGTTTGAGGCTAGCAATCAGTGGGTACAATTTGATGAGCTGCAATGGCTCATCTTTTGTTTTTATGAGAAAGGGATTGCACAAGGTACCGCCGTCGCTCAAGTTGCCTCTCGCTTTTCAATGGCAGAAGAAAAGGCTAAATCCATGGTCGAAAGTATTTACCAATCATTGGATACCCTTTTCAATCCAACTTTTTATTTACCCAACTTTTCGCTAAATGCCGAGAAAGCCTCGGGTTATGTGCTAAAAGATAAGAAAACAGGATTTTACCGCCACCTGGGAAAATCGTTCTCTATCACCTACGGCTCACCACAACTCCAACGATATATCCATTGGCCATTGGCCCACCTTGAGACTGATACTCATGACAGGTGTGATTTAAACCTTGAAGTATTCCCCTTTGAAAAGCGCTATGCACTTAGGGTCAATGGCCCTAGCGGGGAATGCAGGTTGGCCGACGAATCAGGGCAAATAAAACGTATACTCTACCTAGAACTCACCAATTATCTCTACGAAAAGAATGAAGACGGCTGGCTTTCATTTGTTCACGGATCGGCATTGGCCAAAAATGACAATGTGCTAATCCTCACTTCGTCTGAAGGTTCGGGGAAAAGCACCATGGCAGCACTTCTAATGCTAAGGGGGATCACATTCCTTTCCGATGATTACGTACCCATTGAGTCAGACAGCCAAAGGGTTTATGCATTCCCTGCTGCACTGTCCCTTAAGAACGATGCCATTGAGCTGATGAAGAGTAAAGGTATGGCAATCAAAACCTTTTCACAGGGCAAAATTGGCTTTGCCAAACATAACCCTGAAAGCCAAAAAGTCACTCACGGGAAGGTTAAGAATATTGTGTTCATCAAGTATTGCAAGGAGAAGGAATTGCTTTTTGAAAAAGTATCAACGCTTGATGCGCTTGCCCTTTTCCTTAACGAATCGTGGGTGGGCAATGATATAAAACGGGCGCAGCAATTCATTGATTGGTTTTCCACGCTGAATTTCCATAGATTGGAGTATGGTAATAACGATAAGGCCATTGAGGCATTATACTCGTTAGTAGAGCAGCCATGAACAAGAAACAAATTTACCACCTTCTTTCGCTCATCCTGTCACTCAATGTCAAGGCCGATAGGATTGCAACCGTCATTACGAACCTGCCCAAGGAGAAAAGCGATTGGGAAAAATGGGTACGGATCGGTAGCGACAACCTTATACTCCAATCCCTTTATGTTACCCTCAAGGATAACCAGCTGTTGTCATATCTACCCATAGACCTCTCGCAATACCTTAGTCAAATACACGGGATGAACGTGGAGCGCAATACCAGTATTATTAATCAGGCAAAATATGTACAAGCACTGCTCGACGGCAGTGGAATTCGGTGTGTTTTTATGAAAGGCGTCGGTAACATTTTGGATGGGCTATACCACGACATGGGCGAGAGAATGCTTTATGACATGGATATTCTCATTGATGGTGAGAGAATGTTAGAAGCCGCTCAGGTTCTTATGGATAGTGGTTTTAAAACGCACAAGGTTTTTAATCCGTTGGCCTACCCGTCAACCATGCACTTCCCTGTGCTGATCCGCGAAGATTTTATGGCAGGGGTGGAACTGCATAGGCTGCCCGTACAATACCATTACATTAAATCGTTCTCCAGAGAAAGGGTTTTTGAAACCCAAAAAGAGTCTTCAGCCCAATTAGGTCTTTGGGTAATGAGCGACACAAACAAAATCATTCACAATTTCATACACTCACAGCTGATGCACAACGCCCATTACCATGCCGATGTCTCGCTGCGAAATCTTTACGATATGCTGCTTTTGAGTCAAAGGGAGGATGCCATTAAAGCATTAGGCCATTTTAAGCACTTCGAGCGTAAAAGCATGGCATACCTCAAATTGATGTATAGGGTATTTGACCTTCCCCTTCCAGAGAAACTTATCCAGAGCCGTTCGCTGCTCATAAAAAGACACGACAGGATACTATCCATGAGCCATCGGCAACTTGTGTTTCACCACTTTATAATAAACTCACTGATAAAGTACATTGTCCTCCCATTCAGGACACTATTTGATAAAAACGCAAGGAATTACGTTTTTTCCCGCCTGGGAAACAGGCATTGGTACAGTGAACATTTCAATGCTTACAAAAGAAAGTTTGGTAAACGCAGGGAGGGGCGAAAACTATAAAAACGACTCCTCGGTGATCAAGCCATAATTAAAGTTCCTTTTCCTTATTTCCTCAAGGGTTTTCTCAAGGCCATACTTCATATTCTTTTCTGCCTTTTTCGAATCGTGGAATACCACTATAGCTCCGGGATGAATATTGTTGAGCACAATATTGGCACACCGCTTTGGTGTCACCCAACGGCTATAGTCCATACTCAGCACATTCCACAGTATTATCTTGTAGCGCTCGTTCAGTATGCGGAACTGCGATCTTTTTATCCTCCCATAGGGAGGACGATATAGTTTGCTGTTAATCAAATCGGCAGCCAAATCAACATCCTGAACATATTGACCTGTGCGGGTTTCCCACCCCTTAAGATGACTATAGCTGTGATTACCCACAGCATGGCCCTCATCAAGGATCCGTTGATAGATGTCGGGGTGCATTTCCACCTTTTTGCCCAAGCAGAAAAATGTTGCCCGGGCATTGTGCTCTTTAAGTTTATCCAGTACCCAGGGAGTTACCCCTTCCGTAGGGCCATCGTCAAATGTAAGGTATACGGCACTGTTGTTGCCGGGCATTCTCCAAATGGGGTTTGGAAAAAGATCGGTGAAAAACTTCGGAGGGGTAAGGTTAATCATAAAAAACTATTCAAAAGAATATTTTTGGGCAACCAATCCATAGACATTTTCAATCTCCTCCTTGTGCTCATTCTGCCCATATGACGAGGCCATTTTATGCAATTCCTGAAGAATGTAAAGGTTCAATTCGGTTTCGTTCTGCACCTTTCTAAACAGCTTATCAGGCAGAGAAAGGAAATAGTTTAACTCTTCGGCACATTGATCAACGTAGATTTTCGAAACCTCCACAGCTTTCTCATAGGCTCCTACCCTGTAGTAACCATCAATCATAGACAAAGCAAAAAAGTTGAAAGGTACCAGTTTTGGAGGAATTACCGTCATGCAACGATCGAGGGCAAGAATGGCCGAATCCTTTTTGTTCTCATCAGCCAACGCTTGTGCAAGCCGCCCAAACAAATTGCGATAGTTTGAAATAATCCTCCCACTATTCTCATTGATATACACCTTGGGATCATCAATACCCCTGTAAAGATATTGGTTCATCAACATTTCATACAACTTTTCGCTATCCACGGTGCCATACCTACCCCCTGCCCTTTTGGCCTCAATGGGAACAATCCTGTAGGCCAAGCCCTCCATCTGAAAGTATTTATCTAAATTTTGGTAAGTTTCCGAACTAACCGTAATGGCAAAGCATACGGGACGCTCCCAGTTGTTGTGGGCCATAAGATCCATAAGGAAAAGCCCATCTTTTAAAACATAATTGGTAGGGAGTCGCCATTTCATTGTATCAACCACTATTCCCATTTTACTTTTGGACACAACGCCTTTCTCCTCTACTATGCGCTTATCTACGGGTAAGTATAAACTTCTGGAAGGGAAAAAATCAACCTTCTGGTTCCTCTCAAAGGGTGAATTGAGTTTGGTATTTGGGTCTTCGCTCAGGACAAAATCTACCGCCTGCTTAACATTAATTTGCTGGGGAATACGGTCGAGCGCCAATACCACCTCACGTGTCCCGGCAACATATTTGTCCGAAGTCATGCTTACGGGCAAGGGATTGGAATCGTATGCCTTACGCAGCATTTGATCGATGTACCAATCGGCACGCAGATAGCTTAAATTGCACACCCTCACATCGTTTCTCACCCCCTCAACCTCCTGAGCATACCAAAGGGGAAAAGTGTCGTTGTCGCCATAGGTAAAGATGACTGCATTGGGTTCGCAGGTGTTAAGGGCATTGTTGGCAAAATCTACCGCAAGGTAACCTCCCGACCGATCGTGGTCGTCCCAATTTTCGTATGCCATGATGCCGGGGACAAAGACAAGGCTAAGCAAAACCGTCAACACTGCTCCGGGGGTTTTATCAATGGCTTTCTTTATAAGCTGGAACAATGCTATTGCTCCAAGTCCAACCCAAATACTGAAAGCGTAAAAACTACCTGCATAGGCATAATCACGCTCGCGGGGTTGATAGGGTGTTTGGTTAAGGTAAACCACAATGGCAATACCCGTTAGGACAAACAGCAGCGATACCACCCAAAAGTCTTGCTGATTGCGGGAGTAGTGCCAAATAAGCCCGGCTATACCCAAAAGCAGTGGCAGCAGATAATACCTGTTGTGCCCCTTGTTGCGAAAAGTTAAAGGGAGATCCTGCTGTGGTCCCAGCCGTGGAGTATCGATAAAAGGTATTCCGCTGATCCAATTCCCTTTAACAATTTCGCCATTACCCTGAATATCATTTTGTCTTCCGGCGAAATTCCACATGAAATAGCGCCAATACATATGACCCAGCTGATAGGAAAAGAAAAACCTTAAATTTTCTCCAAAGGTCGGCACATACTTAATCTCCGGCTCTCCATCACGCCCAACAACCCGAACAGCATGACCCTTAAAATTTGTCCACTGCTTATACGCCTCAATATGGCGTGCTTCGGAGCTATACATTCTGGGGAAAAAAGTAACAAAACGATCATCGAAAACCAATTTTGACTTCCGCGATGCCACAACGTATTTCCCATCTTTCTGTATATACTGAGGGCTCCCCTCCTGCCTGTCAACCAAAGGGGCGTCGAAAGATTGCCCCTTAAACAATGGGCGATCGCCATACTGCTCGCGATTCAGGTAGTACAGCAACGAGAACATATTGTTGGGGCTATTCTGGTCCATGGGCGGCTTGGCAGAGGATCGGATAACAATAACTGCGAATGAAATATAGCCAATGATAATGACCGCAAAGCTCAACAGGACAGTATTCAGTATGGGGTTAACCTTAATATGCGAATAGCGAATTCCCCAAACTAACAGGACGGCAATGGCAGCAAAATAGAAGAAAACACCTGATGAATAGGGCAACCCAAATCCATTGACGAATAGCAGTTCAAACTTGGAGGCCAGAACAACAAAACCTTGAATTATCCCATACATCATCACGGCCAAAAGGAGAACTCCCAATGCCAAAGCCTTGACAACGCCCCTTGTAGTAACCTGATATTTACGGAAGTAGTAAACC
>JAKQEF010000016.1 GCA_029558675.1 Bacteroidota bacterium
CAAAAACGTAGCATTACTGCGTTCATAAAAAAAATTGCTTTTTCTTTAACAATTGATCTTAAAAGTGTAGATTTGGTTCTTTATTTATCCCTCTTGGCTGAGAATAATGGGTAATTCTTACAGGATTGGAGTTGTTGGCAGCGGTAGTTGGGCTACTGCTATCGTTAAAATATTGCACGAGAATAGGGACGGCATAAACTGGTATTTGAGAGAGCCCGGGATTATTGAAAACATTCAGCGCCACAGGAATAATCCGTTATACCTAAGTTCGGTATATTTCGACCTAAGCAAAATCAATCTTTCCTGCGATATCAACGAAGTTATCCGCAATTCGGATATTATTATTTTTGTTGTGCCTTCGGCATTTTTTAAAGTATGGCTGGAGCCATTAACCGAAAACCTCAAGGGCAAATTCATTGTTACTGCCATCAAGGGCATTATTCCACAGAATAACATTACCGTTGCCGAATATTTCAACCAGCATTACAACGTCCCTTTCGATAGCATTGGCGTCATCAGCGGACCATGCCACGCCGAAGAGGTTGCTCTGGGGCGGTTATCCTATTTAACTATTTCGTGCAAGAACGTTGAACGCGCCAAGCTGATCGGATCTTTCCTTGAATCGCACTATATTAAAACCATTGCAGGAACTGATATTTATGGAACCGAATACAGCACAGTGCTCAAAAATATTTTTGCCATTGCCGCCGGAATTGCTCACGGACTGGGCTATGGCGATAATTTCTTAGCCGTATTGGTTAGCAATGCCCAAAGGGAGATAAAACGGTTTCTAACCAAAACATACCCCAGCGACAGGGAGATTGACTCATCGGCATACCTGGGCGATCTGCTGGTAACCTGCTATTCGCAATTTAGCCGCAATCGTACCCTGGGAACAATGATTGGCAAAGGGTACTCCGTGAATGGCGCCATCATGGAGATGAACATGGTGGCCGAGGGCTACTACGCCACCCTCTGCATTCATGAGATCAATCAGAATCATGGGATTGATATGCCCATAACCGATGCCGTTTACAACATACTGTATGAAAAAATTGCACCGGCCATTGAAATGAAACTACTAAGCGAAAGACTCCAATAACCCGTAAACAACGAAACCATGGAAGGAATGAAGCTAAATCTGGAACACGTTTACCAGTTTGCAACCAAGGATCAGGTTTTTGGTTATAAAAACGAGATGATGCGAAATATGGAAACCCTGCATCAGAAGACCGGAAAAGGCAACGACTTTTTAGGATGGTTAACCCTTCCCTCCACGATTAAAAGCGGCGAACTTGCCAAGATCAAGAAATTGGCCCAGGATATCGGGAAAGAAAGCGATATAGTGGTAGTGGTTGGCATTGGCGGGTCCTACCTCGGTGCAAAGGCAGTGATTGAAGCACTTGGCCATTCGTTCTACGGCCTGGTCAGCGGGAAAGCCCCTATGATAGTATTTGCAGGTCATAATATTTGCGAGGAATACCATCGCGAACTTTTTGACCTGTTGGACAAGAAATCCTATTCCATTGTGGTGATTTCCAAATCGGGAACCACCACCGAGCCGGCCATAGCCTTCAGACTATTGAAACAGCATTTGGAGAAAAAAATTGGCAAAGAGAAGGCAAGCAGGCGAATAATTGCCATCACCGATAAAAGCAAAGGTGCTTTAAAGAAACTTGCCACACAGGAAGGGTACAAAACCTTTATCATCCCCGATGATGTTGGAGGGCGGTATTCGGTGCTCACACCGGTTGGGTTGGTGCCCATAGCTTTTGCCGGATTCAACATCGGCCAGCTGGTAAAAGGGGCCTTGGCTGCCGAAAAGGATACGGGGATAGATATTCCCTTTGAAAAAAACCCGGCATGCCTTTACGCTGCCGCCCGCAACGCATTGTACAAAAAAGGGCGGCTGGTTGAGATTATGGTTAACTATACGCCCAAGCTACATTTTCTCTCGGAATGGTGGAAGCAGCTCTACGGTGAAAGCGAAGGGAAGGAAAACAAGGGGATTTTCCCGTCAGGGGTGGATTTTACAACCGATCTACACTCGCTGGGCCAATATATACAGGATGGAGAACGCATTCTACTCGAAACAGTGATTGCCGTTGCCGAGCCCAGGCGACGACTTGTGATACCCAAGACCAAGGACAATCTGGATGAGTTGAACTACATTGCCGGGAAACGGCTTTCCGTGGTGAACAGGATGGCACAGCTGGGGACCACTCTCGCCCATCTGGATGGCAGAGTACCCAATATACTGATAGAAATCCCCCGCCTTAACGAGTTTTGGATAGGATACCTGATGTATTTCTTCGAAAAGGCTTGCGCCCTCAGCGGTTACCTGCTCAATGTAAATCCTTTCGACCAGCCGGGCGTAGAGGCGTATAAGAAGAATATGTTTGCCCTGCTTGGCAAAAAGGGGTATGAGGATCAGGGAAAACTCCTGAGGGAGATAATAGAAGAGGACTAATGATTGGTCAATATTAATATTTTTGATTGCACAATATTTTAAAATAACGATTTAAGCCAACTAATAATAGCCTTATGAAAATGGGAAAGCGTAAAATCAGAAATTTTGGGATACAAATTGCCATGGCCGGATTTCTTCTTGGCATTTGCCCCATGGCGTTGAATGCACAGCATTATCCTAAACTGCTGGAAAAAGTTGAAAAGGGCATGGACTCGACACAGGTTGTTGAGTTGGTTGGTGCTCCAACCCGCTCGGTGGCAGTTGACCGACTTTTCTACGGTACCGATCAAGCCGCGATTGCCAATAACAAGGTCATTGATATCCGCACTGAGCATGCCGGTAAGATTTCCCTGAAAAGGGAGAAGGCAGAACAGAGGAAATCCAAGGATTACAAGCCAATTGCCGAGTTGAGAATCGGAATGTCACGTGATGAGGTTTTGACACTGGCCGGATCTCCCACTTTAGAACAGAGTGGCACTGACCTCTATTTTACCAACAGGCATAGAGTAGAACTATCCGAAGGCAAGGTAACCCAAGTTGAAGCCCATGTTAAAAAGGATATGGAGATTTTGGACTGGATACGGCTAAACTTCACCTCGGGGGGATTGCTTTTTATGAACATCACATTGGCGTTCATCATGTTTGGAGTTGCGCTGAATATGAAGGTGAAAGAGTTCAAGGCAGTGTTCTCCAGACCCAAATCCGCTATCATAGGTTTCCTTTCGCAATTTGTGGCCCTTCCGGCATTAACATTTGTGCTGGTATTAATCATCCAGCCAACACCCAGCGTAGCATTGGGAATGATTTTAGTGGCAGCATGTCCAGGCGGCAACATTTCCAACTTCATGTCGTCCATAGCCAAGGCCAATGTTGAACTTTCGGTCTCTCTCACGGCCATTGCAACCATGGTGGCCATTTTTATGACACCCCTCAACTTTGCCCTGTGGGGCAAATTGTATTCGGGGACATCGAATATGGTCATCCCCATATCCATTGATGCGTGGGAAATGATGAAAACCGTGTTTATTCTTTTAGGAATACCCGTTATTCTTGGCTTACTGTTTGCCTATAAATTTCCCAAAACCACTGCCAAAATAACCAAACCCTTCCGTATATTCTCATTCCTGGCCTTCATAGGGTTTGTGGTTGCCGCTTTCGCTTCAAATGTGAATTTTTTCCTCGAATACATTCACATTATCTTTCTTATAGTATTTGCCCACAATCTGCTTGCTCTTCTTACGGGATTCAGTATTGGTACCCTTTTCGGCCTTCCACGACCCGACAGGAGGACTATAACCATCGAAACCGGCATACAAAACTCAGGATTGGGGCTTGTACTAATTTTCAACCCAAACCTTTTCAACGGGCTTGGAGGCATGGCGTTTATCGCTGCATGGTGGGGCATTTGGCATATTATCTCCGGTTTAATAATTTCGAGCGTTTGGTCGAAGAAACCCTTGTCGTAAATAGCGGATTCATTTATTTATAAGCCTTAATAACAGAATATGCCAACCAAGAGGGAGAACATAGAGAAATGGTCGAATACTTACCAGATTCTCAAGTATTACGTTGATTTTTGTTTCAGATTCTATTTCCCCACAACCATATCGGGTTTGGAAAACATTCCCAAAGGGAAAACG
>JAKQEF010000023.1 GCA_029558675.1 Bacteroidota bacterium
CTCATAGGGGCGGCTCAACATTTGATTGGCCAATGCCAGATTCCCCTGCTCAAGGGCAACTCGAATCTTTGTAGAGCTGACATTAACTCCATCAATCTGCATAGGGTCAACCTGAAACGTTTTATAGTTGCCCTGAGGCTCCATCTCCTTAAGCAATTGGAAATTGCCCTGCCCTTTGTGACCAAAAACATGATTGTACCCAATAACCAGATTTGAAACCCCCAGTCTGCCGATGAGCATATCCTGCACAAAGTGATGTGCTGACTGCCGGGAGAATGAAAGGGTAAAATCCAGAATAAGCATGGCATCAATACCCAACTCCGAGATTACTTTCTGTTTCTCTTCAAGTGTATTAAGCAATCGGAATGATTCGACATCCTTATTCAGGACAATTCGAGGGTGTGGCCAAAGCGTAATAACCATGCTTGGCCTGCTTACCTCTTTGGCTTTTTCCACCGTCTTTTGTAGAATTTTCCTGTGGCCCAAGTGAACACCATCGAAAAAACCGATGGTTGCTACGGGTCCTTTAAAATCGATTTGGCTATAATCCTTTGTAACTAACATTATCAGTAAGAAGATGGCGTTAAAAATAGAAAAAAAGCCGATTTGATCGGCTTTTTTATAAATCGCTCTGTGATTTTACCCCAACTCTATACCCACCTTACAAGGTTAAAGTCCATGCGATGGGGTAGCTCCTTATTCTTGGCATATATCCTAATTCCGGCGTCGTAAACGCCGGGATCGTTGGGGGTAAATGCCAAATGGTAGATCGCCCTGGTCTCCTCAACGTGCTCAAGATCAAACTCCTGAGCATGCTTAACGGTAATGTCGCCATTTTCAACCAGTTCCACAATAACGAGTTCTACTCCAACTTCATCGGGATTAAGGCTTCCGAGATCGAGAACGACTTCGGAAGTGTACTCTTTCCCTAATACAATTGCCTGACGCGAAGTGTCAAACTGCTCGGCAGTTATTATTTCGAGGCTCTCCCAGTTGCGGGCAACCTTACGCTTGAAAGCTGCCAAACGTTTTGCAAGTTCATAGTCGTTTTCGGCCAGCCTGTTGGACCGCAGGTAAAGCTTGTAGTAGAAACGCTCCTCGTAATCTTCCATCATCCTGGTAGTGGTAAACTGCGATGCAACCGATGCAATGGATTTTTTCAGGCATGAAACCCATTCTGCAGGGACATCATCATCGTTCCTCTTGTAAAACATAGGGATTATTTCATTCTCGAGCATGGTATAGATCATCTCAGCATCGAGCTCATCCTGAAATTCCTGCTGAATGTATGTCCGCTCCATGGGTAGGGCCCAACCGGCACCCTTTTGATACCCTTCCACCCACCAACCATCGAGAACGCTAAAATGCAGAGCTCCGTTCATTACCGCTTTCATGCCGCTTGTACCCGATGCTTCCAGGGGTCTTGTGGGCGTGTTGAGCCAAATATCGACACCCTGCACCATCTTACTGGCCAAATCCATATCGTAGTTCTGAAGGAATAGAAACTTGCCAACGAATGCAGGCAGCTTACTAACCTCAACCAGCTTGCGAATTAAATCCTGTCCGGCCTTATCGTTGGGGTGTGCCTTCCCGGCAAAAATAAACTGCACAGGCATCTCCTTGTTGTTCACGATGTTGTTTAATCTATCCAAATCGCGGATCAGCAGGTGTGCCCTTTTATAGGTTGCAAACCTACGGGCAAATCCTATGGTGAGAACATCGCTGCGGAGTTTCTCCTGAATCTCAACCACATGCCTCGGGCTCTCGTACTTAACAACCTGTGGATTAGCTAAACGTTCACGGATGTAATTTATGAGTTTTTCCCTTTGAGCATTGGTAACGCTCCACAGCTTCTCATCGGAGGTATGGTAAATATTTTCCCAAACGGGGTTGTTCTGAAATGTTTTATCCTTCACATTATGCTCTAAAAGGCTTCTGATTTCAGGGCATGTCCATGTGGGATAATGAACTCCATTGGTAACATAGCCAACATGAAGTTCTCCCGGGAAGTAACCCTGCCATAAATCGACAAACATTTTTCTGCTCACCTCGCCGTGCAACCAGCTTACACCATTCATTTCCTGGGATAGATTGGCCGCAAGGTAACTCATGGAGAATCGCTCATCCTTATCACCAGGGTTAAGTTTACCGAGATCCATGAATTGTTCCCAGGTAATTCCCAACCTTTCGGGATAGTGGGTCATGTAAGTACGTAGGGTATCTTCAGGGAATGAGTCGTGGCCGGCAGGCACGGGTGTATGTGTTGTAAAAAGGCTGGATGCCTTCACTATTTCCATTGACTCTACAAAGGAGAACTTGCCATCGGTAATAAGTTTGCGCAGGCGTTCGAGCCCGGCAAAAGCAGCATGGCCCTCGTTAAGGTGAAAGACATCGGGTCGTATCCCTATTTCTTCCAAAGCCCGAATACCTCCAATTCCAAGGATCATCTCCTGTTTAAATCGATTCTCCCAATCGCCGCCATACAGATGATGGGTTATATGTCTATCCTGAAGCTGATTATCTTCATGGTCAGTATCAAGAAGGTAAAGTTCAGTTCTCCCCACATCAACCCTCCAAATACGAACGTTTATAACCCGTCCGGGGAAGGCAACGCTTACGGTTTTCCATTTCCCGTTGTGATGTCTAACGGGAATGGCAGGGGTTTGTGCAAAGTTCTGCTGATCGTAAGCAGCTATCTGCTGGCCCGTTGAGGAAAGCTGTTGTGTGAAATATCCATAACGGTAGAATAGCCCTACAGCACAAAGTGGGACGTTCCTGTCAGAGGCCTCTTTAAGATAATCGCCGGCAAGCACCCCCAACCCCCCCGAGTAAAGTTTAAAACTGGAATGAAGCCCGTACTCCATGCTTAAGTAGGCTATTTTCGGGCCTTTCCTTCCCGACTTTTTCTTCATGTACTCGTTGAAATGCTTGTAAGTCCTATTCAACTTTTCAAGGAATTCTTCGTCCTTTTCAAGTTCAATAAAACGGTTATAGGATATTTTATCAAGGAACATGATGGGGTTCTTCTCGCACTCCTGCCACAGTTCGATGTCAATGGATTCGAACAGGTCGATGGCATCGGGATTCCAACACCACCACATATTTTTCGAAAGTTCATCGAGAGCTGCAAGCTTCTCCGGAATATTTTTCTGAATTATAAGTCTTACCCAGTTGGGCTTGTTGATAAGATACTGCTTTTCAACGGAGGGTAATTGCTCCTCGCGATCGGTATCCATGAATTGCTGTGTACGCTGTCCCGCTTTCTGAAGTGCTACTCCATATGCCTCCTTGTAGTGTGTTATCAAATTCTGCCACAAGGCAATCTGCGAAACATCCAACGCATTTTGTCTGTAAGCATTTTGCTGCTCATGCGACAAAGTGGAATATCGGCAAATGGTGGATGCAATTTGATCAATGACAAAGCCATCATTGTCATCGGTGCGATCTATAACCGTTATGCCGGGATGGTCTTTCTTGTAGTAGGTGTTCACCCAAAGCCCGAATCCGGCCAAAGTGGTTGTAATGGTTGGAACATGAAAAGCCAAACTCTCCAGCGGTGTGTATCCCCATGGTTCGTAGTAAGAGGGGAAAACGGAAATATCCATTCCGATAAGCAGATCCCAGTAGTGCATATTGAATATTCCGTCGTTCCCTTGGAGATATGAGGGGACAAAGAAAATTTTCACCTTGTCGTTGGTTGAGTTATTGAGGCCTACCGCCTTGAAGCGGTTAAGAATGGGGTCATTCTCAGGATCGTTGAGGTAATGGGTTACGTGGGTGTCGCTAAGCACAACAATGTTTTCGTTGTCCTTCTCCTGAAGGTTTTTGAAAACATCCTTGCGCGGGCCGTGGTGTCCCCCGGGTATGAGAATAAAGGCCAACACCTCACGATTCAACTCGGGGCAGCTATTCAACTTGGCCATGGCCTCGATGAACACATCAATCCCCTTGTTTTTAAACTCATACCTGCCGCTGATGCCAACCACAAGCGCATCTTTCGACACATCGTGCGCCAAAAGGGCTTCAGCAACCTCGTAAAACTTCACCTTGGCCTCTATGCGCCTGAGATTAAACTCTTCGCCCACTGGCACAAAACTATTCTCAAACCCGTTTGGCGTGACAATATCAACCTCTTTCCCGTGGAATTGCTTGCACTCCCTAGCCGTTATGTCGCTTACAGTTGTATAGCAATCGGCTTCAACTGCCGATACCTTCTCAAGCGATTGTTTTGAAATAACATTGAACTCAGCTGCTTTCTGTTCGGCATTGAACATGTTGAGCTTGCTGTACAGAGGAATTCCATTCCCGGCAATACAACGTCCCATTACAGTGGCATGTGTAGTAAAGATAGTGCCAATCTGAGGAACGTACTTTTTCAGGTAAAGTAGTCCGGTTCCGGTCATCCATTCGTGGAATTGAGCAACAATACGGTGTCGGTGGGTTAGCTGGAAACGGGTAAAGCTTTCGATAACTTTTCCGGCAGCATAACCAAAGAGTGCCGGTTCAACGTAATCCCACTGTCCCGAAATGGAATCGAGTTTATATTCCTCCCAGAACTCCTTAAAGATTTCGTCCTTTTTGGAAAAGAACTGGGTAAAGTCAACGATAATAGCCAAAGGCTTTCCCTCAATATTCCATCTTCCTATCCTCAACCTTAAGCCCTCCTCAGAAGCCTTGTTCTTCCACGACGAGAGGAGTTGCATATCCTCAATGAATTCAGGATTGCTTTCAGTATCGCGCCATACATCGGGACCAATCAGGATAAGGTTGTTTTTATACTCTTCAACAAGAGTTAAGGCCTTGGTTGAGATTACCGTATGGATGCCTCCAACCTTATTACAGATTTCCCAACTTACCTCAAATAAGTAATCGGGTTTTAACAGTTTTTCTTTCATAGGTATTAGGGTTCAAATAAGATAATATGGAAAAAACCTGCTCTACTTCTGCTTTGGCTTTGATTGTGCCCTACCCGTTAACGTCTTTTTTACTGTCTTTTTCTCAGCAGCTTTTGGTTTGGCAACCGACTTTTTCGGAGCCCTGTCAGATGGGGTGTTGGAAGTAGCCCGTTTTTTTGATGATGTTTTTTCAGATTTGATAGCCTTCAAGGTTTTCAATTTATTCTCATACTCAGCAATCAAAACATCCACATCCTGTACATCGAGGGGCATTTCGTCTTCTTTGCCTTCCAGCTCCGCTTTTGCACACTCATCGACCCTGATTTTAAAATCGCTGAAAGCGTTCATAAAGTTAATGAAGGCATCGTAGGGTGTATCGTAGGGATTGAAGTATTTATGCACGTCGCCATCGCTAAACCACTTGGTACACATGTAGTAGAAATGGTCGCTTGTTTGGAGATAGCGCCAGTCGCGCTGTAGGTCGGGGTTGCCGATTTTATTGATTTTCTGAACGAGGCTGTAAAGGTTATTGAAAGCATCGTTCTGCATTTCGTTACCATGCCATGCCGTCAGGTCCCTCTCCTCATCAGCCCAACTTATGGGGTAAGGAACGTGCATGGAGGCAATGGGCTGATGCTTTCTGGCCGCTTCTGCCGGAGTTAAAAACTCAAAATCTGTATGGGCTAAAACTCTTCCGGGGAGTGCCCTCATGAAATCAAATATCCCGGTTTCGGCCCACTGATGCTCACCAAAAGTCTCGTAGTCCATGAAAAGGTTGATTATCTCATCCTTTGGATTGATGCTATTGAGCCAATGCACATACTTCTCGGTGGTCAAAGGCCACTCTTCCCAATCCCTATTGGAAAAACGGAAAGCAATGTCGTCGCTCAGCTGAAAATTCTTTAACAGCAACTTCAGCTTAGGATTAATAGCATTGGTGTATAGGTAATTGGAACTCTTCCACCCCAGAATGTGCTTGGCCCCCTCGGTGAGCATGGCCCTATAGCCCATGCCGGCAACCATGGCACCAACCTCATCGGAGTAGATAAGCTCTGTGTTGCGGAATGTGGTGGGTTTCTGACCAAAAAGTTGTTCAATCCTTTTGGTCTGAGCATTTACCTGTTTTTCAAACTCTTCTCGGCATTTTAATGCCGAAAGGGAGTGAGAATAGGTTTCGGCGATGAACTCAACCGAACCTGTTTCAGCCAATCGTCGGAAAGTATCGAGAACATCCGGAGCATACATTTCAAACTGGTCGAGGGCTGTCCCCGATATGGAGTAGGATATTTTGAAACGATTTCCAAACTCGTTGATCAGCGAAAGCATCAGGTTGTTGGTAGGCAGGTAGCACTTTTCGGCCACTTTGCGCATGATGGAACGGTTTGCGTACTCGTCGAAGTAGTTATGGTACTGCCCAATATCGAAGAACCGGTAACGGCGCAGCCTGAATGGCTGATGAACCTGGAAGTAGAAACATATTGTTTTCATGCTATTGTTGTTTTAGATATTGAGTTATTCCTTTCATATATGTGCTTGGCATCTGAACAGGTTATCCCCAGCCCAGTACTGATTGATACACCTTTTTAACCTCATGGGCTGCATTTTCCCATTTTAGGCTGTTCACCTCTTCCTGCCCATACCTTTTAAAATAGGTTGACAATGCTTCGTAATTGAGTAAACCGTAGATACAATCGGCCATTGCATCGATATCCCAGAAATCGACCTTAAGGGCATGCCGTAACACTTCAGCCACACCCGACTGTTTTGAAATGATTACCGGGACATTGCTCTGCATGGCCTCCAAAGGGCTGATACCAAATGGCTCCGAAACGGAGGGCATGACGTAAACATCGCTAATGGCAAACATTCTATTCACTTCGTCCCCTTTAAGAAATCCTGTAAAATGAAACTTATTGGATATCCCCAGTTCGGCTGCCCTGCGGATCATTCGGTTAAGCATATCGCCGCTACCTGCCATTACAAATCTGACCTTGGGATACTTTTTAATTACCCTGTTTGCCGCCTCAATAAAATAGTCCGGTCCCTTTTGGAAAGTAACACGCCCTAAAAAAGTAACTACCTTTTCGTCAACCCAACGTTTAACCTCGGGAAAATCGTTAATGCTCGAAAAGTCAACCGCATTATGCACGGTAACCACCTTGTCCTCGGGCACCCCGTAACGGTTAATAACGATATTCCGGGTTAAATGGCTCACGGCAATCACCATATCTGCCATGTGCAGCCCTTTCCTTTCGATGTCGTAAACTGCCTGATTAACATTCTCTCCGCTCCTATCGAATTCGGTGGCATGCATATGCACTACCAGGGGCTTCCCCGAAACCAGTTTGGCCGATATTCCGGCAAGGTAGGTCAACCAGTCGTGAGCGTGGATAATGTCGAACTGCTCACGGGCAGCAATGCTGGCTGCCACAAGGGCGTACCGCGAGATTTCCGTCATCAAATCCTTGCCGTATTTACCCGAAAAACGAAACTTGCCGGATGACGAGGAGACGTGCTGGTTGACACCTTCAAGCCCTTTGGCCGACATCAGCCTTTCAAATTCTTGAGGGTCAACGTAAGGGAGAATGTTTGAGCCAATTTCCATATAGCTGATCTGCTTCCAGAACTCTTCCAACTCAACAGATGTATGGCTGACATCTACATCCTCAGCAGGGAGAAGGCGAACGGCAGATTGATCCTCGTCACCATAGGCTTTGGGAACAACAAAGATCATCTTCACTCTGTGTTTAGCAAGTCCCCGGGTAAGGCCGAAACAAGCTGTTCCAAGACCTCCCGAAATATGCGGTGGGAATTCCCACCCAAACATTAACACTCTCATGCCTTGTTCAAGATATTTATGTGTTCATTTCGTATAATCGCTTAATACGCAGAATTTCTGCCACGCTCCATGCCTGCGATATGGCACCTCTCGGGCGCTGGGGCGGATCGCCATCGTAAATTTCGGATATGGAACAAATGCCATGTTGATTCATATCCTCCTCAAAGGACTCGAGTATCTTTTTAGCCAATGAATTAGCCGCTTTCCCATGGATAAGGTAGAAGGCTTCCATAAAGTGTCCAAGGAGCCAGGGCCAAGCCGTCCCCTGATGGTAGGCCGAATCGCGGGTTGCCTGATCGCCCCCGTACTTTCCTTGATATTGTTGATTTAACGGGGAGAGTGTACGCAATCCCTTTATGGTAAACAACTCTTTCTCCACCACCTCAAGCACTCCACGTTTCATATCATCGGTAATTGGGCTATAGGGCAACGAAGCGGCGAATATCTGGTTGGGCCTCACAAAAATATTCTGCCCCTCCTCGTCAACATAATCGGCCAGGTATTCCTTCTTCTCGTACCAAAATACCTCTCTGAACGACTGTGCCACCGTTTTAGCAATGGGTTCCCATTCCTTTACAAACCTGCTGTCCCGATTCTCTCGGGCCAACTCAAGGGTAAACATGATGGCATTATACCACAGGGCATTTATTTCCACAGCGTACCCTATTCGTGGTGTTACGGGTTTTCCATGCACAATGGCATCCATCCAGGTGAGGGCAACGCCTTTCTCTCCGGCCCAAACCAGGCCATTGTTATGCATCTTAATATTATAAGGCAATCCATCGCGGTATGCAGCCAGTATGGATTTCATTTTTTTGCCATAGAGCGTCCACACCCCTTTTGAATCGTCTGTATGCTTTGCATACATTTGAATGGCCCAGAAATACCAAAGCGGAGCATCAACAGAGTTGAAAGCCGATGATTTGGCATTGCCCATGTTGGGGAAAAGGCCGTTTTTCAACTCGGACGACATGGTGTCTAACACATCCTTACAGAGCTTCGGCTCATTGGTGGAGAGGGTAAGCCCGGGAAGGGCTATGAACGTATCACGCCCCCATCTGCCAAACCAGGGGTATCCGGCAATAATCTCGGTCTTTTTGCCTTTCTTAATGATAAACTGATGCGCCGAGTTGCGAAGGCAATTCTCAAAGCTATCCTTTTTGGGGCGTCGGAGAATCTCAGCGTTAAATTTGCGGGTTAACGAGGAGGTTATCTGCTCGGATGTTGAAGCTGAGAATATCACACTTTCGCCTTTCTTAATGCTTACTTCAAAAAAACCCGGAACGAATAGGTCCTCGTGCGCATCATACCCCCTGGTTACCTCCTTCATATACTCAAAATTATAGAACCAGTCGGGAGTGGGTACGTATTCGTTGGCCTTATTAAGCTGTAAATGCAGGTATGGGAATCCTGAGTAAAGCCTATACTTCACACCATTCGGAATCTCCTTGTAACGCTTGTTGATAAACAGGTTTGACTTCGTTATATTATGTGCATTGCGGAAAGCTAAAAATGGTTTTAGCCATAGTTTCGTTGGGCTATGAGCATCCTTCAGGGTGTAGCGGATCATAAGCTGCTCCTCATTGTGTACAAAGAGCAACTCCTTCTCCAGCACAACACCTCCCACCCGGTATGTTATTTTTGGGGTTGGCTCGTACTCAAAGTCAACAATATACTTATGCCCACGGGGCTCGTATATGCCAGGAAATCGATGGATACCCAAATTGAATTCCTTTTTATGTTGTATTACTGTTTCATCAACGGAAGAAAGCAACACATGCCTTTCTCCATCAAACTGATCAAGAGGAAGTACCATTAGGCCATGATACTTGCGGGTATTGCACAGGATTATGGTTGTGCTGAAGTATCCACCAGCCCTATTCGTACTAAGGATCTCACGGTTAAGCGAATATTCAAGATTTACTAACTCGCTCTTATCAAACTCAAGGTAGCTCATACGCCGATTAATAAATTATTTCTAAACGGTTTTATATCCCAAAAAAATCACACAAAGATAAAAAATATCTAATAATGAATAGTATAAGGGCTTATGGCCATATCTATTCGTAGCATTTCAAACATTCATCACATCGAAACTAAGGAAACTTGCCAAACAGCTATTTGTTCAATAACTCATATTTTCCCCCTCACAATATACGATAAATTGTGATTCCTCAACACAATTTAGCATTTATATTTTTGCTAATTTTGTAAAATTCAAGAAAATATCGTCATACTGCCAATGGCCCACCAATACACCCCTTTTTAAATGCAACAGCACAGTACATCCCTACGGAATATTGAATTTTGGATTTTAAAAATTACCTTTTATGTTGCCCTTTTGTTGGCTGCATGCGGTGGTTCGCCAAAACGGGTCGAGATTGTCGGAAAAATTGCAGGAGCTGATAAAAGTTTAATCCTTTTGATGGAGGCTTCTGAAAGAGGCATTGAAACCATAGACTCGACTCATACGGATAACCAAGGTTATTTTGAACTAACACAAAGCGTTAATACCCCCTCATTTTATTTAATACAGGTTGAAGGAGAGGTTGAACCCATCATTGTGCTGGCAGAACCGGGCGAAACGGTGAAAATTGACGCTAAACTGGCAGGCATGGCACGAAACTATTCCGTAAGTGGGTCGAAAGGCTCGTCATTGGTGAGAGAGTTAAACTTTAGACTGAACAAAACCGTAAATGCCATCGATTCACTTTCGGCTCTATTTAGGAGCAGCCGCAATCACCCCCGTTTCGACTCCATTAAAATTACTCTGGATAGCGCTTACTACAAAACCATTTCCGAACATAAGACCCAGACAATACTTTTTATCAAAGAGAATAGGTATAGCCTTGCTGCCATACTGGCTTTACACCAGCAGTACGGCGAGGGCCGCCATGTTTTGAACGAACGCGAGGATTTTGAACTTTTTAGGCTTATCGATTCCCTTCAGTATCCCCTTTACCCCGATAATCCGCTTGTAAACAAGCTGCACATGAGCGTGGCAAAGATGCATCAACAGCTGCAGCTCTTCGACAAAAGGCAGGGAATGTTTGCAGTGGGAAATGTATTGCCACAACCGGAGTTCAAAACGCTGAATGGCGAACAGGTGATGCTGAACCAAACAAAATACCGGTACACTCTAATCGACTTCTGGGCTACCTGGTGCAACGGGTGCCTTTCTAATAACAAGAAGTTAAGGAAAATCTACAACACGTATTCTGCCAAAGGTTTCGGCATAGTTCAAATTTCTTTAGACGAAAATCGGAAAGAGTTGGAAATGGCCATACAGCGTGATTCGCTGCAGTGGGAACATGTAGCTGATTTCAAGCAGTGGGCATCGCCCATCATCGATACCCTGCATATCCAAAGCATCCCTGCCAATTATCTTATCGATAGCAAGGGTGTGGTGATTGGCAAGAATTTAACGCCAAAGGAGCTCAACGAGCTGTTACAAAAACTATTGCCATAAGCATGTCCGGGCATCTAACTGGCATTATCCGCCAATAAATGGCTAAATAGCCCTTCGTATCATTTCAAAATTTATACTTTTGCGATGATTGTAATTTCAACAGCAATTCACCGTTCAATGAGTAAAACAAAGACCATGAGATTATTCCACAGGCATATTCTTTTAGTACTTGTTGTGTTTGTTGCATGCAAACAGGACAACAGAACTCAAATCGAAGTTAACATTCGGAATAGCAAAACGCCTTTGGAGATTATTCTTTTACAACAGGATTTTGACAAAACTACGTTAAAAAAGAGCCTTACCCTCAAAGGGAATAAGCAGAATTGCGTTTTTAAGCTCAAGGATATTCAAGAGCCCTCATTCTACCAATTACAGCTCAAAGGCGAACAAACCAGAACGATTATTCTGCTCATCGAGCCCGGCGAACAGGCATCGCTGGATATCAATATGGAAGATTTTCGCCATTACGCTGTCACCGGGTCCGAAGGTTCGGTAAAAACTCAGTTGCTGAACAACAAAATACTGAAGACCAAAAAAACGCTGGATTCTCTGAACAATCTCTTTATCAACACAAAAAATCAACACGAGAAAGAAATCCTGCAACAGCAATATTATCAGATTATTGATGAACAAAGGGCATTCAGCGAGCAATTCATTTGGGAGAATCCCAGATCGCGGGCCAGCGTAATGGCATTGTACCAGCAGTATGGCGACAACCTTTTCGTTTTCGACAGAGCAGAAGACCTGCGTCTTTTCAAAGTGGTCGGCTCATCGTTACAGGCCATGTTTCCCGAATCGGAATATACAAAGGGTTTGCTCAGGGACATTGCCAATCAGGAAAAAATAGTGGCCAATTATAGGCTAACCCAGCTGATTAAGGAGTCCGAATCAACATTGCCCAAAATTGCCCTGCCAAACCACCGGGGCGATACTATTCTGCTATCTTCGCTTAGCGGAAAAGTAATCCTGCTGAGCTTTTGGGCATCGGTTGACAGCGAATGCCTGATGGAAAACCGTGAACTTCTGGATATTTATGAAACGTACAAAGGGAAGGGTTTTGAAATTTACCAAATATCGTTGGATACGAATAAGGAGGTATGGTTAGAGGCCATAAAAAGGAACGCATTGCCCTGGATAAATGTGAGAGCTGACGCCCACGATGCTCAGTTGATTCTGGGACAATATAACGTTGCGGGCATTCCATCCAACTATTTAATTAGCTGGAAGTTTGATATTGTTGGGAAAAATTTATTCGGCAAGGAATTGGTTACCAAACTGAAGGAAATTTTGTAAGCAGGATGAATTCCAAGAAGATTTATTTCGCTTCCGATTTACATTTAGGCCTTCCCACCTTTACCAAAAGCAGGGAGAGGGAAAGTTTGTTTGTAAAATGGCTCGATACGATTAGGGCCGACGCCGCCGAAATTTTCCTTTTGGGCGACATTTTCGATTACTGGTACGAATATCGACGGGTCATCCCCAAGGGATTTACCCGTTTTTTAGGGAAAATTGCAGAAATAACCGACTCGGGCATCCCTGTTCATTTCTTTACGGGCAATCACGATGTATGGATGTTCGACTATCTCCCAAAAGAGCTGGGTGTTTCGGTGTTCCGCAAGCCCATAGAGAGGGAATTTGACGGTAAAAAATTTTTTATTGCCCATGGCGACGGGCTTGGCCCGGGGGATGTAGGATATAAATTGATGAAGAGTGCCTTTTCCAACAGTGTGCTGCAATGGCTTTACTCGAGAATCCATCCCAACTTTACCATGTGGCTTGGTAATACTTGGTCCAACAACAGCCGTTACTCCAAAGAGATAACACATACCTTCAAGGGCGAAGAGGAACAGATAACCAAGTTCGCCCGTATCGAATTACAGAAGAATCCGTTGGATTACTTCGTTTTTGGCCATTGGCACAGTCCCATATTGTATCCTTTGAACCAGCAATCGAGGCTGATTTTATTAGGCGACTGGATAGTAAACAATACTTACGGGGTATGGGATGGCAACACTTTTACCCTTTGCCGGTTTGGCAATGATGGAACCTCTGTGGAATTGGACAGAAAATAGCAGATAATTAAAATGAATTACCAATTTTCTCTCAACCTAACTGTTCGCGACTACGAATGCGACCTTCAGGGCATTGTAAACAATGCTGTCTATCTGAATTATCTCGAGCATACCCGGCATCAATTCCTTTTGGGACACAATATCGATTTCGCCAAACTGCATCGCGAAGGGATTGACCTGATTGTGAGCCGAATAGAAATTGACTACAAACAATCGCTCACCAGCAGCGACGAGTTTGTGGTGGGGCTCAACGCCAGGCAAGAAGGTTTTCTTAGGGTAATTTTCGAGCAGGAAATCAGGCGAGTACCCGACATGAAACTGGTGGTTAAGGCTAAGATAACAGGTGTTGGCATTAAGGGCGGACGCCCAATCAAAGTGGCCTCCATCGAGGGATTTAACTTCCTGAAAGGGGATATTCCCTCCTAACCGATGAGCGCTTGTCAATAGTTGGCTAAATCATACAATAAACGTGGTGTGGCTTGAAAAGCATTTCGATTTGGATTTTGATTTTGATTAATACACCTTATTATATTAGCACGCATTATTTGGGCTCAATTAAACAGGCATCCTGTTAAAAAATATTGAAACGTTGATGCAACAAAATAGATAGTATGTTGTAATATTACCCAAATTCCATTAAGTTTGTGAACTCTCTTCAAGCCTTTGAAGCAAAAGAAAAACATCATGGGAAAAGTAAGGCTTAATGTTTTGGGGCTATCATATAGCCAAACACAGTCGGGTGCATATGCCCTTGTACTTAGCGAGGAGAACGGAAAAAGAAGGATTCCCATTATCATTGGAGGGTTCGAGGCACAAGCCATCGCCATACAGTTCGAGGGTCTCACACCTCCTCGCCCCCTGACCCATGACCTTTTCCTCAACTTTGCCAAATCGTACGATGTGAATTTGCTTGACGTTCAGATTTACAAACTGGAAGATGGCGTTTTTTTCTCCAAACTACATTGCGACAATGGCGAAAAAGAAGTTTTCATAGATGCCCGCACCTCCGACTCTGTGGCACTTGCGCTAAGATTTGGATGCCCAATCTACACAACGGAAGAGATACTTGAAAAGGCAGGTATTGTTCTGGATTTAGAGGATGAGCATGAGGGCGAAATTCCTCTGGAGAAAAAACCCGAATCCAAGGGCGACGAGTCCGACCAATCGAATATTTACAAGCAATACTCCCTTGAAGAGCTTAATAAAATGCTCTCGGAAGCCGTAATGAACGAAGATTACGAAAAGGCATCGAAAATCCGTGACGAAATCAACAAACGAGAATAAATTGCTTCGCAATATGATTAAAAAAGTACTTTACAGCTTAGCCATCGCGCTGGTTTTAATGGGAGCTGTGGTTACCGCTACTGCCGACAAGGCCACTTCCGACTCAACTGCTCTCGATTCTTCAGTTATTATTCAAAACATTCAGCCAACCACCGGTGATGCTGTTGATACAGCGGGAGCCAAACCGGTAAACCAACTTCTCACTGCAAAGAAGGCTTTTAAGTTTAGCCCGATTGGATTACTAAGAGGGGTGATTGGCATGATTGTGCTCATTGGCATTGCCTACATATTCAGCACCAACCGTAAAGCCATAGCTTGGAAAGTGGTAGGTATCGGGTTGGGAATCCAGCTATTGCTGGCCATTGCCATTTTACAGTTCACCCCAGTGCAAGTTTTTTTCGATGTTATCGGGAAAATGTTTGTCAAAGTGTTGGACTTCTCAAAAGCGGGTACCGAATTTCTTTTTGCGGGTTTCCTGGATGTGGATAAGTTTGGCTATATTTTTGCCTTTCAGGTGCTGCCAACCATCATCTTTTTCTCCGCGCTAACCAGCCTTCTGTTCTACCTTGGTATCATTCAAAAGGTGGTTTGGGTACTGGCATGGCTCATGACCAAGGCCATGAAGATTTCGGGAGCCGAGAGCCTTTCGGTGGCCGGAAATATTTTTCTTGGGCAAACAGAATCTCCCCTGATGATAAAGGCCTATCTTGAAAAGATGACCAACTCGGAGATACTCCTGGTTATGATTGGTGGAATGGCAACCCTTGCAGGTGGTGTGCTGGCTGCCTACATCAGCTTCTTGGGAGGTAGCGACCCCGTGCAGAGGCTCCTATTTGCAAAACACCTATTGGCTGCATCCATCATGGCTGCTCCCGGGGCCGTGGTAGTATCGAAAATCCTGGTTCCCCAAACCGAAAAAATCGACACCAACGTAGAGATTACCAAGGATAAAATTGGAAGTAACGTACTGGATGCCATTTCCAACGGAACCGTTGAGGGGCTTAAACTTGCAGCCAATGTAGCTGCCATGCTGGTGGTGTTCATAGCTTTCATTGCCATGTTCAATTTCATTGTGCAAAAAATAGGGGCATGGACCAACCTCAACGCTGCCATTGCCCAGACCACCAATGGACAGTACAATTCTCTCTCGCTTCAATTCATTTTAGGCTATACCTTTGCTCCTGTGATGTGGCTCATTGGCGTTTGCAAGGAGGACATTGCCCTGGTAGGACGATTGCTGGGCGAAAAGATTATTATGACCGAGTTCATCGGTTACGTCAGCCTGGCCGAACTGAAATCCATCGGTGCATTTGCCCAGGAAAAATCCATTATCATGTCCACCTATGCGCTATGCGGCTTTGCCAACTTTGCCTCCATCGGCATTCAGATTGGCGGGATTGGCTCTTTGGCTCCGGGAAAAAGGGTATTGCTTTCTAAATACGGCATGAGGGCCCTGTTGGGCGGAACCCTTGCCTCGCTCATATCGGCCACGTTTGTTGGGGTTATTCTGGGATAG
>JAKQEF010000027.1 GCA_029558675.1 Bacteroidota bacterium
ATAAGTTTTAGCCTTGGTAATCGTAAGTCAGTTTCGCTACCCCCGCCAGTTTACCCTAAACAGAAAAGCGGAAAGGTTGTGGTTTCAATCACCGTTGACAGGAACGGTAAAGTAACAGCAGCAGAGGCTGGTTTTAAGGGCTCAACAACGCTCGATGAAGAACTATTGAAAGTGGCAAAGGAAGCTGCGCTTAGCGCAACATTCGATGTCAATCCCAACGCACCTGCTTTCCAGACAGGAACCATTACCTACATATTCAAACTTGAGCAGTAAACCGGTTTACAAAAACAGGAGCTTTACTGCAAAGCCAAAAATTGTTACCAGCAACACCCACCGGATGAATTTTGCCCCCTTCCGAACGGCAAGCCGTGTTGCTATCCAGGCGCCAATCATACTCCCGGCGCCAAGAGAGAGTCCTACCCCATAATCCACCTGGCCATTGACAATAAACACCACGATGGCTGCTACTGTCAGGGCAAGGGTTATCAACACTTTAATAGCATTGCCCTTAAGCAGGTCAAACCCGGCTCCCAACACAAGCCCTGCCAACAGGAAGTAACCAACACCGGCCTGGATAAACCCTCCGTAAAAACCAATGCCAAGGAATATGATGATCTGCCATAGGCCGGGCTTTGATTTTACCTGCCCTGCCTGCTCCTTAACCCAGCGGTCGGGTTTGAAAAGGATGATGAAAAACATGAATACCAGCAGTCCGCCGATAATCCTGTTCATCAGCTGCTCATCGAGGTTAACCGCCATGGCTGCTCCCAAAAGCGATCCGATGATGGCCGGAATGGTGAGCCAAATCCCTTCCTTCCACTCGAAAACCTTTTTCTGCTTGAAACCGCTCACCGCAACAATGCTCTGAAGCAACACCCCCAACCTGTTGGTGCCATTGGCAATGTTGGCCGGCAGGCCAAAGAAAATGAGTAGGGGCAGCGTGATCAGCGATCCACTTCCAGCCAGTGTATTGATAAAGCCGGCTAAAGCACCGGCAACCACTATCAAACCATACATCCAAAGTTCCATACGCGTAAAGCTAAAAAATCAGGCTTCAAATATAGTGGGTAGAAAATAATCATTACAACAGATTTGCCTTTTATTACTTAAATCCATTCTAAAAATTACCATATTTACATATCACCCATTGACAAAATGCAAAAGATAATTAGTTTTGAATGTTTAAAAAAAAATTTAAAAAATGGAAAAAAGCATTAAAGGAACCGAAACCGAAAAGAATCTGCTAAAATCTTTTGCGGGTGAATCGCAGGCAAAAAACCGCTATACTTTTTTTGCAAAGCAAGCCATTAAGGATGGTTATCAGCAGATAGCCGAGCTATTCATGCAAACCGCCATGCAGGAGGAGCAGCATGCCAAAACATTCTTCAAATTTTTGGAAGGCGGCATGGTCGAGATTACGGCTTCATACCCGGCAGGAGTTATCGGCACCACGGCCGAAAACCTTAAGGCTGCCGCCATGGGCGAACACGAAGAGTGGGCAGAACTATACCCCCACTTTGCCGATGTGGCCGAAAAAGAGGGTTTTAAACAGATTGCCATTGCCTTCAGGATGATTGCGAAAGTGGAAAAGGATCACGAGGAGAGGTACCTCAAACTACTTAAGAACGTTGAGGAAGGAAAAGTATTCGAAAAGGATGAGGAGGTTGTGTGGATGTGCCGTAAATGCGGATACCACCATAAGGGCAAAAACGCTTTAAAAGTATGCCCGGTTTGCCAACATCCCATCGACTACTTCGAGGTACTGGCAGAGAACTATTAAGAAAAAAGCGGGCTTCAAACCCGCTTTTTTTTCATTTTACTTTTATAGTACATCCTATTGCCTTTGTTTCACTCACCGGCGGCTTGTTTCCTGCCAGTAGCGCTTCAATGGCATTTCTCAGAAAAGGTTCCTTAACTGCCGATGCGTCCTTGTAGTTATCGTCAATGGCGCCGATGTACTCCACAATTAAATCGCCATTCTGCTTACGCAACAGAAAAACGTGCGGAGTGCGCGTAGCCCCGTATATGGGGTAAATCTTTTGACCCTCGTCAAAAAGATAGGCAAACGGGAATTTTTTATCCCTTGCCCTTTCGATCATATTCTCATAGCTATCCTGAGGCTGCACGGACGGATCGTTGGAATTGATGGCAATCACAGGAAATCCCTTTGAGGCATACAGGTTGTGGATTTCAATCATCCTGTCCTCATACGCCATGACGTATGGGCAGTGATTACACGAAAAAATGACAACAAAACCTTTGGCATCGGGATAATCGGCCATGGAAACCATTTTGCCATCAACATTTTTCAGGGAAAAATCGATGGCCTTATCGCCTATTCTATATCCTTGCCCAAAAACTGCTGCAACGGCAGCAGATACTAACATCAGGGTAAAAAGAAATCTTTTCATACAATTTATATTTATCTGATTATTAATGTTTCTCGCTCTCTTTCAGCCATAAAGTAAGTACAATTATCCAAAACTTAACCGTAGGTTAAAATGTTATTGCGACAGCAGAGACAATATGTTGCTTTTAAGCTCCTCCGTTGTCATAACCTTTTCAAAAAAACGACGATTATTCCCTTTGTATATCAATGTTGCGGGAATGGCTCCCGACCATGAAGCATCAACCTCATTTATCCAGAAATTCGAATTTGGGTCATCGAGCATTACCACCGATGATTGAATATTTTTACTGGAAATAAAGGGGATTAATCGCGTATCATAGTGATTGGGAAAATCGAGGCTAACCAGTAAAATTTTTACCTTTCCGGATCTAAACTCTTTGTTAATATTCTCAAAATGGGGCATCTCAACTACGCATGGAGCACACCAGGTAGCCCAAAAATTGACAACGTAAACAGTGTCATTATCTTTTGAAAGGAAGGGCTTTAGACCTTGGAAATCCACCACCGGAACAGGCTTGGCTACCTCTTTGGTCTTGGGCTGCGCAAAGCCAAACTGCAGCAGAGTAAGCAGCGACAATAGAAAGAATAATCTCCTTACGGGCATGGTAGTCTTCAATTATTTTATGGAACCCAATAACACATTGCATAAAGCTTCAAACTATACGCTATAGCAAGGAATGGCTGGATTAAACATCGATTTTTTTAAGACAAACAAAAAGAAAACTTTTTTGTTTTGGGAGTTAATTTTAATTAAAATATCTTTGAATCATATTTTTGTCTGCAGCAAATAAACTCAACTATCAAAACATTGATTATGAATAATAAACATTTAATTATCCTTTGGATTATCGCCTTTCTCTTTCTGTTCGGATGCAGCACGACCCCTGTGCCGCCCATTGCAGAGAAAAAACCCCACGAACTGGTTATGTTTGGCGATACACGCATTGACCCTTATTACTGGATGAATGAGCGGGATGCGGACGAAGTTTTGGCATACCTGAACGCCGAAAACGCCTATGCCAAAAAGATTTTAAAAAGTACAGAAGGCTTACAGGAAAAGCTTTTTAATGAGATTAAAGCGCGTATTAAGGAGCAGGACGAATCGGTGCCATACTTTGAGAATGGGTATTTCTACTATACCCGCTATGAAGAGGGAAAGGAATATCCCATATACTGCCGCAAAAAGGAAACTCTTGATGCAGCAGAAGAAATAATGCTCGATGTCAACGAGTTGGCCGAGGGATATAGCTACTATTCGGCTGTAGGGCTAAATGTTTCTCCCAATAACAACATCCTTGCTTACGGAGTGGATACCCTAAGTCGCAGGCAATACACTGTATATTTCAAAGATTTGACAACCGGGCAGCTGTTGGACACCAAAATTCCCCTCACCACCGGGTCGGTAGCCTGGGCCAACGATAATAAAACGGTTTTCTACACCGTAATAGACAACTCGCTGCGGCCATACCGTATTTACAGGCACTCCCTGAACGATGCCTCCGAAAAGAATGATGAGCTGGTTTACGAGGAAAAGGACGATACCTTTCGGGCGTTTACTTACAGGTCGAAATCCAAAGCGTTCATATACTTCGGTTCAAGCAGCACGCTTTCAACCGAGTTCAGCTATCTCGATGCAAACAATCCCTATGGGGAAATTAAGTTAATTCAACCCCGGGAGAAAGGTCTGGAATACTTTGTAACGCACTATGGCGACAAGTTTTACATTACTACCAACCTCAACGCCACTAATTTTCAATTAATGGTAACCCCTGTATCAAAACCCGGCAAGGCAAACTGGAAAACCGTTATTCCGCACAGGGAGAATGTTTTGCTATCGGGTGTCGAAATATTCAAAAACCACATGGTGGTTGACGAACGCTCCGGTGGATTAAAGCAGCTACGCATTATTAATATGAATACGAAAGAGGAGCACTATTTAGACTTTGGCGAGGAAGTGTACACGGCCAGTATCTCCATTAATCCTGAATACGACACACCCCTTTTGCGCTATTCTTACACCTCCTTAACTACACCCATGTCCACGTATGACTACAACATGGACACACGGGAAAAAATCCTTAAGAAGCAAAGCGAAGTGCTGGGCGATTTCTCGGCTGACAACTACGAAACAAAACGTTTGTGGGCAAAAGCAAATGACGGAGTGCTCGTTCCCATTTCCATGGTTTACAGAAAAGGGCTGGAGTTGAATGGAAATAACCCCACCCTGCTTTACGCATACGGCTCCTACGGAGCCTCCATGGATCCCTACTTCAGCTCCGCAAGGCTGAGCCTGCTCGACCGGGGCTTTGTGTATGCCATTGCCCATATACGCGGAGGCGAAGAGTTGGGAAGGCAGTGGTATGAGGATGGAAAGCTGTTGAAAAAGATGAATACTTTTACTGATTACATAGCCTGCTCGCAATTCCTCATCGATCAGAAATACACCTCCCCTGATAAACTATTTGCCATGGGTGGCAGCGCCGGCGGATTGCTCATGGGCGTTGTGGCCAACCTGAGATCCGATTTGTACAAAGGCATTATTGCCCAAGTACCCTTTGTTGACATAGTAACCACCATGCTCGACACATCCATACCACTCACAACAGGGGAATATGACGAATGGGGCAACCCCAACGATTCCATCTACTACTTCTACATGAAATCCTACTCACCATACGATCAGGTTAAACCGCAGTACTACACCAACATGCTGATTACATCGGGGTATCACGATTCTCAAGTGCAATACTTCGAACCGGCCAAATGGGTCGCCAAACTCAGGGACCTAAAGACCGACAATAATCTGGTGATTTTCAAGATCGATATGGATGCCGGGCACGGTGGAGCATCGGGGCGATTCAAATCGCTAAGAGAGGTGGCTATGGAATATGCCTTTATGCTAAACCTCTTGGGAATAAAGGAA
>JAKQEF010000029.1 GCA_029558675.1 Bacteroidota bacterium
TGTTTCAGCCCTCCGTATCGGCTGCCCATGCCTGCAGCAAGGATAATTAGTGTAGGTTTCATGTCAACGATTTTTCGTTTTGCAAAAATGAAACAAAAAGTACAATAACACAAAGTGTTCAACTGTTTTTATATCATTGCCCGGTGTGAAATAAATTTTCGATAAGCCCCTATTATTGCCACAAAACCACTACTTTTGGAAATCATTAAATTGCTTAACATGAAAACACTACTCAAGAACTCCTACCCTCATCTGATAGCGATTGCCATTTTTCTCATCACCTCATACATTTATTTTTTCCCGCTATTGGAGGGGAAAGGATTAAAACAACATGACATTGAGCAATTTAGAGGGTCGGCACGAGAAATAATTGAGCACCGCGAAAAATATGGTGAAGAGCCATTGTGGACAAACAGCATGTTCAGCGGAATGCCTGCTTACCTCATTTCCACCAAGTACACCGGCAACCTGCTAAACCGTATTGATTACCTGTTGCAATTTGGCAAACGTCCTGCCAGTACAATTTTTTTTACGCTCGTTGGCTTTTATATCCTGCTGCTGGTTCTTGGGGTTAATCCATGGCTTTCCATTGTGGGGGCTTTTGCCTATGCGCTATCTTCCTACTTTTTTATCATTATTACAGCGGGGCATAACGCTAAGATGCATGCTATCAGCTACGTAGCCCCAATGATTGCCGGAATGATACTCACACTAAAAGGCAAGCACCTGAGCGGATTGGCACTGTTTGCCTTGTTCTTAGGTTTGAACCTTGATGCAGGCCACGTTCAGATAACCTACTACGCCGCCTTTATCATGCTTGCCATTGGCATTGCCTATGTGGTAGGAGTTATTAGGAAGAAGGAATATGTTGGCTTTTCCAAAGCCATCGGGGTTCTTGCGATTGCCGCTCTTCTGGCCGTGGGAGCCAACTTCTCGCGTTTATACTTCACGTGGGAGTCGGGGAAATATTCAATCCGCGGACCATCGGAATTAACCTCCGAAAAGGAGAATAAAGCATCGGGGCTTGATAGGGGTTACGCCTTGGATTGGAGCTACGGAGTGGGAGAAACTTTTAATCTGCTCATTCCAAACCTAATGGGAGGCTCATCCATGGATGCTCCTGGGGCCAATTCCGAAGCCTATTCATTCCTCCGAAAACATGGCTATCCGCATGGGCAGGCCATCGAATTTTTAAATGCCAGCTTTAGGAACTACTGGGGCCCGCAACCCATGACCATGGGACCGGTGTATATAGGGGCTATCGTGCTTTTCCTGTTTTTCCTTGCTCTTTTTCTGATTAAAGGGCCATACAAATGGGCTATACTCGGGATAACTATTCTCGCTATAATGCTGGCATGGGGTCGCAATTTCATGCCGCTCACCAATTTGTTCTTCAATTACTTTCCGGGATACAACAAGTTTAGAACGGTGTCCATGATTCTTTACATTGCTGAGTTGACCATTCCCCTACTGGGAATTTTGGCAGTTAAAAAGATTTACGACGGGGAGGTTGGTAAATCTGAATTTTTAAAAGCTTTTAAATGGGCTTTGGGTATTACCGGCGGATTGTGCCTGTTTTTTATTCTCTTTGGCGGATCAACACTAACTTTTCTAAACGAACATGAGCTGAGCTTCCTTTCGGAACAGCAAGGAACACCCTACTTCGACCTGTTTGAAGCTATTAAAACTGATAGAAAGTCACTAATGCAAGCCGATGCCTTGCGGTCGCTGGCTTTTATTCTCCTTGGGGCAGGGGCATTGTTGGGCTTCTATTTTAAAAAGATTAAGCCCCCATACTTCATTGCCCTTCTTGGACTTTTTATCGTTTCCGACATGTGGGTCGTTAATCGCCGTTACCTTAATAGTAAAAATTTTATACCTTTAAGCAAAGTTGAGAAACCTTTTTCTCCAAACAAAGCCGATGAGCAGATCTTAGCCGACAAAGCACTATACTACAGGGTGTATAACCTAACCGTTAGTCCTTTTAACGATGCCAGCACATCCTACTTTCACAAGTCAATAGGGGGTTACCATGGGGCAAAGTTGATGCGGTATCAGGAAATCATTAATCACCACATCACGAAGGGAAACATGGCTGTACTTAACATGCTCAACACCAAATACCTGATAGACAGTGATGAACAGGGGCCTGTGGCGCGCATTAACCCCGATGCATTAGGCAATGCCTGGTTTACCGATTCGATTATCATGGTCAACAATGCTGATGAGGAGATTCAAACTCTCAACAATTTCAATCCGGCGACCACCGCAATAGTTGATAAACGATTTGCACATTTGGTGGAAAGTTACAACCCTTCTCCCGATGGAAATGACTGGATCCGACTGACTAACTATAAGGCCAATGAGTTAACCTATAGCTACAACCTGGCAAGCCCACGGTTGGCCATCTTCTCCGATATATACTACCCCGCAGGATGGACGGCACTTGTCGATGGAGAGCCGGCCACTTATTTCAGAGCCAACTATATACTGAGGGCTATGGTGCTTCAACCGGGGAGTCACGAGGTTATCTTTAGGTTCAAACCCAGAATGTTCTCCATAGGTCACTTTGTTGATTTAGCTTCCTCTTTACTAATACTTTTGCTACTAATGGGAGCATGCTATACGGGATACTCTGCATTAAGAAGAGATGAAAAAATTAAAGAGGCATAGGTTTATTTAATGCCAATGAGTTAACTTTGCAGCACTTATGAAAAAGGAACCGCAAAGCATTAAGTGGCGTTTAAGGAGTTCGTCCCTTTCGTCGATAATCAGCAACTCTTTAGTTCTGTTTTTGCTGGGCATTCTGCTTCTCCTTCTTTTTAACGCAAAGCGTCTTTCGGATTTTGTAAAAGAAAATATTGGATTCTCCGTTATTCTTCACGACGATGTGCGTGAGGTGGAGGCCGGTTTCTTAAGAAAAACTCTCGATGCTTCGCCCTATGTCCGCTCCACTGAATACATTTCCAAAGAGGAAGCCGCCACGGAGCTAAAAGAACAACTGGGAGAAGATTTTATCGGATTCCTGGGATACAACCCTTTGTCGTCTTCCATCGAAGTTCGTCTGAGGGCCGAATATGCTAATCCCGACAGCATTAAAAAAATTGAGGACGAGCTCATGGCTTTCAGGCCGGTAAAAGAGGTGTTCTACCAAAAATCTTTGGTTAACCTTGTAAATGATAACGTTCGAAAGATAAGTGCCATTATTCTTCTTTTCGGTGCCCTGCTCTTTTTCATTGCCTTCGTACTGATAAACAATACGATTCGCATCTCCGTTTATTCCAAACGGTTCATAATAAACACCATGAAACTTGTGGGGGCCACCTGGGGCTTTATCCGCAAGCCATTCTTGGCCAAAGGGATAACCCATGGATTCTATGCATCGCTATTGGCCATATTACTTCTGGTCAGCGTTGTGTACTTAGCGGAGCAAGAGTTTTACGAAGTTATCAACTTTGGTCAAGTTGAACTCTTAGCGGCAATTTTCGGACTGGTTATCGTTGCAGGCATCATCGTCAACCTGTTATCAACATATTTTGCAGTAAACAAGTATCTTCGGCTTAAAGCCGATGACCTTTACTACTAAATTTCCCGTTGGACATTCATATTTAAATTAACTCAGTATATCATGGCAAAGCAAAATCCAATAAACACCGACCAAGACAAACTCAACCTTTTCCCGTTGGGAAAAGAAAACTATAAACTGCTCATCATTGGCTTGGCCATTATTATTTTAGGTTTTATCCTAATGATTGGGGGTGGTTCGGATGATCCAAACGTTTTTAATGAGGAAATATTCAGTTTCAGGCGAATTACCTTAGCGCCCATCATTGTGCTTTTCGGGTTTCTTTTCGAAATATATGCCATCATGAAAAAACCCAAGGAATAGCCTTATTCTCTCTAATCATTCACCATGGATTTATTACAGGCACTTATTCTTGGAATAGTTCAAGGATTAACAGAGTTTTTGCCCATTAGCAGTTCGGGCCATCTGGAAATCGGCAAAGTGTTGTTAGGTGTTGAACTTAAGGAAAATCTTGCGTTTTCCATAGCAGTACACGGGGCAACGGTATTGAGCACCCTTGTGATTTTTCGCAAGGATATCGCTACTATTCTGAAAGGGATATTCCGATTTCAGTGGAATTGGGAAACCCGTTTTGGCTTATTGATTCTACTTTCAATGGTTCCGGTGGCCGTAGTGGGCTTGTTTTTCGAAGACGCTGTGGAAGAACTATTTTCCTGCAACCTGCTTCTTGTGGGCTCCATGCTGCTTGTCACTGCCCTGCTACTGATGTTATCCATGGTCGTCAAGCATCGGAATGAAAAACCCATTGGGTTCCTGGACGCCCTAATTATCGGTATTGCTCAAGCGGTGGCGGTATTGCCCGGTTTGTCACGTTCGGGGGCAACCATTGCAACAGGACTGATGCTGGGCAAAAGTCGTGAAGAGGTGGCCCGTTTTTCATTTTTAATGGTAATAATACCCATTCTTGGAGCAAACATGCTCAGCATGCTCAAAGGGGGATTTTCTTCTGACTCCGGCACCGGTGTTCCAGCGATTGTGGTGGGCTTTATTGCTGCCTTTATAGTGGGATGCCTTGCTTGCAAATGGATGATAACCCTTGTAAAAAAAGGTAAATTGATCTGGTTTTCCATTTACTGTTTGGCCATTGGCACTGTTGCCATTCTTTGGTCAATCTATTAAATACTATGATTTTTACTTTTAACAAGGATACAGATTGGAACGAAGGGGTTGTTCTTCTATTCGACAAACCCTATGGTTGGACCTCCTATAATCTGGTGGGTAAGGTACGGGCAGTGCTTAAACATCGGCTGGGTTTGAAAAAAATTAAGGTTGGCCATGCGGGAACTCTCGACCCCCTTGCCACTGGGCTTTTGATTATCTGCGTTGGCAAAGTCACAAAAAGGGTAAGCGAGTTTCAAATGCAGGATAAAGAGTATGTGGCCACTTTTTCGCTTGGGGCAACTACACCATCTTTCGATTTAGAAACCCAAAAGGACAAGGATTACCCAACGGAACATATCAATAGAGAGCTTATCGATAGGGTTTTGCCAACGTTAACCGGGGTTCAAATGCAAGTGCCTCCACTTTTCTCAGCGAAAAGTGTTGATGGGGGGAGGGCATACCTGCTTGCACGCAAGGGCATTGACATGGAATTGGCCCCATCTCCCATAACCATTCACCAACTGGAAGTCTTGCACTTTGCATTACCCAATCTTACCTTAAAGATAAGGTGTAGTAAGGGTACTTATATAAGGGCCCTGGCAAGGGATATAGGTGCCGCATTAGGTTCTGGCGCACATCTAACCGAACTTCGCAGAACAGCAAGCGGAGATTTTAGGGTTGACGAAGCCATGAAAATTGAAAATTTTGAGAAAATAATAATCGACCTGTAACCAATCGAAAACTCTTCCGTATAAGGTGCACAGTGCAAGTTTTATTGGCTCACTTGCGCTATTTGACTGATATGCAGCGATGTGTAATGTTGACAATTAAATGAACAAACATCATAAAAATTCTGTTTTCGCTTTATTAATTAACAATTAATTCTTTTTAAAAATGAAATTATCACAGTACAGGTACAGCCTTCCCCCAGAGCTTGTTGCAAAATTTCCCGTGGAGAATAGGGATGAATCCCGTTTAATGGTTTTGGACAGAAAGACAAATAGCATTGAGCACAAGCAATTTAAAGACATTGTACAATATTTTTCTGATGGAGATGTGATAGTTTTCAACAATACTAAGGTATTCCCCGCACGACTTTATGGCAATAAGGAAAAAACCGGTGCTGAGATAGAGGTATTCCTGCTTCGCGAACTCAATAAAGAGCAACGCTTGTGAGATGTCCTTGTAGATCCTGCCAGAAAAATTCGAATTGGCAACAAACTTTACTTTGGAGAGGATGATGTTCTTGTGGCTGAAGTAATTGACAATACCACAAGCAGGGGAAGGACGTTGCGCTTTCTGTTCGATGGAGGATATGAAGATTTTAAAGAAACCCTCTATCGTATGGGCCAGACCCCTTTGCCCAAAATGCTCAAGAGAGAGGTTGCACCTGAGGATAAAGAGCGATATCAAACGATTTATGCCAAGCACGAGGGTGCGGTGGCTGCTCCCACGGCTGGTCTGCATTTCAGCAGAGAACTGCTTAAAAGATTAGAGATTAAGGGGATTAATTTTGCAGAGATAACACTGCATGTTGGGTTGGGTAATTTTCGTAGCGTTGACGTTGAAGACCTTACGAAGCATAAAATGGATTCGGAACAAATTATTATCCCCGAAGATGCCGTTAAAATTGTGAATACGGCGAAAGACAATCGTAAAAAGGTTTGCGCAGTTGGAACAACCGTACTGAGAACTCTGGAAAGTTCGGTCTCAACCGATGGACGCCTCAAGCCTTTCTCGGGGTGGACAAATAAATTCATTTTCCCCCCTTATGATTTTAGCATACCCGATTCGCTGATAACCAACTTCCATATGCCTCTATCAACACTCTTAATGATGGCATCTGCTTTTGCAGGTTATAACTTTTTGTTTGAGGCGTATAAAGTGGCCATTGCCGAAAAGTATCGCTTCGGCACCTATGGCGATGCCATGTTTATCATGTAGAAGTTTTAATTCTCGTTAATCAACTGCGTGCAATTAAAAAAATTGCATGGCTATTGCCATGGCAAACATGGTGATGAGAAATAATTCCCGCCAAAACCTATTGTGCGTGTTTAAAAGATAGTTGGACACGAAGAACGCAACAGGAAAGGCTGCTATATATGCCATTTCTATGGAAAGGGAAGGCAGAAACAGCATGGTAAAAATTGTAATGGCTACAAACCACAAGAGAACGGTATAGTATTTCCTTATGTGGATTTTTTGATTGGATAGCGATTTTAATAGGAAAAGAGTGGCAACGGTGAACAGCAAACCAATGAAGCCACAATAAATTTTAAACAAAGGGCCTAAATCCATAGTCGTACGTCCTGAATGCCAAACATCATCAATTATATGGAAAGGAGCCAAAGGGTTATCGTAAACAAGGTATTGATAAGAAAAATAGAAAAACCAGGGGGTCAAAAAACCCAATAACGCCACAACATAATCACGAAAAGTACTGGTTTTCAGAACACCGACAGCAATAAACACCAAAAATATATATATGAAAACAGGCAGGTAGAACATTACGGCCAAGGAGACAAACATACCCGCCTTAAACAGATTATCGAGTGGATTATTCCCCTCATTAAGAGAAAAAAGGTAATTAATGGCAATTAATATAAGAAGGCAAGCAAATATTGCCGGATTAAGCCTT
>JAKQEF010000052.1 GCA_029558675.1 Bacteroidota bacterium
TAAGCCAATAACTATCAAAAAACACGGGAACAGGGCGGTTAGCATCTTTAAGTACGGGTTGGACTACTTGGCAAGGGTATTGATTACTGGATTTAATCGCTATAATATCAATTGTTTAAAATTTTTGTCGTGTACTTAGAGCATTTTTAAAACAATTTTTTATCGATAGATTCTTTCTAACAAAAAAGAAGCAAACAACTTTTACGTTGGTTTTTGGTTTACTTCGTTCTCTGCAGGGTTACCTCTCCGTTTTCAACTTGAAAAAGGCTGTGCCCGCTACCAATCCTTTCGAGGATATCATCAAGCCTGGCCTTATTGGTATCGGTAATGAATATCTGGCCAAATTCATCCTGCGCCACAAGGCGAATGAACTGTTCAACCCGTGTTCTATCCAGCTTGTCGAATATATCATCCAGCAACAGGATTGGTTTTTGTCCTGATACCTGCCGCATGAAATCGAATTGAGCCAGTTTTAGTGCAATAAGATATGTTTTCTGCTGACCCTGAGAGCCTTCCCTTTTAATAGGATGGCCATTGAGGTTAAGAATAAAATCATCCTTGTGGATACCCTTGCCTGTGTATTGCAGCATTTTATCCCTTTCGAAATTCTCTTGCAGCAGATCAAGAAGATTTGTGCCCTCCAAATCGGACTGGTATAACAGCTCTACCCTCTCGGCATCGTTGGACACGATACGGTAATAGTCCTCGAAAATTGGGCTGAGCTTATTGGAGAACTCCAATCTCCAATCGTATATCGGTTTCGACAGCTCGTTGAGCTGTTCATCAATCACAGCAAACAGGTCGGAATACGAAACGGTTTGGTTGTACTTGGTTTTAAGCAGTCTATTCCGATTCAATAGCAATTTGTTGTATCTCATTATATTGTCGAGATACGGCCTGTTGTACTGCGATATAACGCTGTTCATATACCGCCGCCTCTCCTCGCTGCCCTCAAGAATCAACGAGGTGTCGGCAGGAGAAACCACCACTATGGGAAGTAGTCCTATATGGTCTGATAGCTTATCATACTGATTGCCGTTGCGCTTCAGCGTTTTTCCCTTGTTCCGCTTAACTGCGCAGTAAATATTCTCCTCCTTCTCTTTAAGTTCGTATATCCCTTGCAGAACGAAGTATTCCTCACCATGCCTAATATTCATGTAGTCAATGGAGTTGAAATAGCTTTTGCTCATGGATAGGTAAAAAACAGCATCCAGCAGATTGGTTTTCCCCTGTCCATTGTTCCCAACAAAGCAATTTATCTTTGGGTGCAATATAACGTCAGCTTGTTGATACGATTTGAAATTAAGTAAGATTAACTGCTTAAGGTGCATGGCGTTATTGATATCATATCCTTTAGGCAAAGGTAGCCAGAAAAACCGTCTATAAAATATTTTGGTAAATATTTCAACATAAACGAAAAACCATTACTTTTGCGGTTGCTTTTAAAAAAACAGATTTCTGTTAATTGCTTATATACTTTTTTTAAATATACCGATAACTTCCATGGCAAAGAAAAAGAAAGAAACACAGGACACAAGTGCAGAGGCTTTGCAAAATGCACTAACCAAGACAGAGCAGTACATCGAAAATAATCAGAAAAGTTTAACCATCATTGTTTTGGCCATCGTTGTAATAGTTGGCTTGTTCTTGGGATACAAAAAGTTATACATAGCACCCAAGGAGGCCGAAGCACAGGTGCAAATATTTGCTGCAGAGCAATATTTTGAGAAGGACTCTTTCAATTTGGCTCTTTTTGGCGATGGAAACTATCTGGGTTTCATTGACATTGTTTCCAATTATGGTCCTACCAAAACAGGGAATTTGGCCAATTACTATGCTGGAATTTGCTACCGCGCATTGGGCGATTATGACTTGGCCATTGAGCATTTAAAAAAGTTCAATCCCAAGGACAGAATGATTGGCTCGGTAGCCTATGGCTCCATAGGGGATTGCTACGTTCAGCTAGGACGCCTTGATGATGCTGCCAAGTATTATGTCAAAGCGGCCAATTACGGAAAGAATACATTCACCACCCCACTATACTTAATGAAAGCAGGCACAGTGTACGAAGAGTTGGGCCAGTTTTCGGAAGCGCTTAAGGTTTACAACAGGATTAAAACGGATTACTCAAAATCTACAGAGGCACGTGATGCTGAAAAGCACATAGCTCGCGTAAACTTAAGCTTATAGTGGCAATTAGTTATAAGAAAAATCAACCCCTGAGGGGTTGGTTTTTTTTTATCGAATAAAACCAATGGACATGGCAACTAATCTGCAAAACCTTTCGGGCTACAACCTTTCGGAGATGCCTTCGGGCAAGGATAAGAAGTTTGGCATTGTGGTTTCCGACTGGAATTCGGAAGTTACCCATGCCTTGCTTGCAGGCGCAAGGGATACGCTTCTCAAACTGGGTGTGAGAGAGGAGGATATTTTGGTTAAGCATGTTCCCGGTAGCTTCGAACTCACATTAGGGGCTCAGTTTATGGCCGAGTATGACGATTTGGATGGTATAATTTGCCTGGGCTGTGTCATCCAAGGGGAGACACCCCACTTTAACTACGTTTGCCAAGGTGTTACGCATGGAATTACCGAGTTGAACTTGTCCTACAATATCCCCTTTGTTTTCGGAGTGCTAACCACCAATACATTGAAACAGGCGTTGGAAAGGGCAGGGGGTAAGCACGGGAACAAAGGCGTTGAGGCTGCTGTTACTGCCGTTAAAATGGCTGCCCTACAACAGGAGATGGAGGCTCTTGGCGAACAGTAGTTTAAGAGTTCTATTCCTTTTCCTTGCTGAATAAATTTTCGGCAAAATCTAGAAATCTTTTGAGTAATCGGTAGTACAGCGCAGCGTAAAGTGCCAGCGTAGATAGCCATATTACAACAATATTTACCCAGAATGTGCTGAAAAAAACGCCGAAGAACTGCTTTGAAGATGCGTAGAAGTGGGCTCTAAGGAATTTGCTCTCAGGCAGGAGATATATTGGATCTATCTTTTGCACCAAATTACCCTTGTATTCAATAATCCGGTCCACCTCGTTGGAGTTCTTTACAAATTCGGTTAGCGCATCGTTGGAATATTTCCTTTTTACCTCGAGGAACTTCTCCCTTGCTGCCTCCGTTCGCTGATTGGTAGATATAATGCTATCCTTTTTGGCATTGGATTTATTGTAGAGTTTGACGTAGTAAACCCGAAGCTGCTCAAAATAGGTATTTAAAGCGGCAATTATTTCTTCGTTTAGAGAATTGATATCAAGCTGGTTGATATATTTAAAGGGAATCTGCGACGCAACAACACCGGTCATCTCGCGCCGTATTTCGTTTCGCAGTATGTTAAGCGCATCTTCAACATCGGAATTTCTCACAGGATTGTTCAAATACCTTTCGCAGATGGAAACCTTATTCTGAAGCGCTCTGAGCCAGTAATTCCGCTTGTAGTCCGAAATGCTCATGGCCTCATCGAAATAGTAGAATGGACGTTGATAAGCGTTGTTTTTAAACTGGTTTACTGCGAGAGCCTCGTAAGCCCAACGGGCAACAATCACCTCGCCGTAGATAGGAATATTGCTGGGCGATGAGATGTTGGGATTTAGCTTTTCGTACTTAACAATGATTCCGCTAAGAATGATTTGGGGTATAACCAGGAAAGGAATGAGAATGTAAATGGTAACCACCGTTTTAAAACTATCGGAAATAAGCAATCCCAGCATATTGGCCGATACCCATGTGCTGAACAGTACCAGCCAGTACTGGAAATACATCCCTTTAATCTCGAGGATGGTGTTGCCAATCAGCACAAAAACCAGAGCCTGAAAGGCCGATAGTACCAGCAGGATGACAACCTTTGACATCAGGTAGCTACCCCAGCTCAGGTTGAGAAACGATTCCCTTTTCTGAATCTTTCTGTCTTTTATAATCTCCTCAGCGCTTACGGTCAAGCCTACGAAAAAGGCTACAATAACCGACATGAACAGGTAAACCGGCAGGTTGCAGTTATCCATAAGGGTGTAGCCGTACTGGTTGCCGACATCCACGTTGTAGTATTTGATGATGAACGCCAGCAGGAAAGCCAGAACAGGAGCCTCGAACAGATTAATAACCATATATTGGCTATTGGCCAATTTGCTAAGCACGTCCCTCTGAATGAACACTTTGAGCTGTTTGAACCAACCGGGTATTTTGAACAGATTTTTTGGTAACGTCTCCGGAATTTCCACTTCCTTCTCTTCGGTTTGGTTCGACTTGTTGTAGAATTCGTACCATTCAGCGGGGCTTGTTTTTCTTGTCCTTGTTGGCACACCGTATTCGTCTAATACATTGGCCTCCACTATGTTGAACACCTGTTCGGGGTTTACGTTTCCACAAGATGTACATTCGCTCTCGTTCCAGTTGGCATGTTGTACCTTTGACTTGAAGTATATGATGGATTCAATGGGGTCGCCGTTGTAGATGAGGTAACCACCCGTATCGAGGATGAGCAATTTGTCAAACATCTTAAAGATGTCCGACGAGGGCTGATGTATTACCACAAAAACCAGCTTGCCTTTAAAGGTTAACTCTTTGAGCAGGTCGAGAATGTTTTCCGAGTCCCTTGAACTGAGCCCGCTGGTAGGTTCATCTAAGAAAAGAACCGAAGGCTCCCGGATAAGCTCCAGGGCAATGTTAAGCCTTTTGCGCTGCCCGCCGCTAATCTTTTTATTCAATGGCGAGCCAACCACCATGTCCTTTATCTCGTTAAGTCCAAGGCTGATAAGCATATTTTCTACAGCCGCTACTATCTCCTCCTCGCTATAGTTATCGAAGCAAAGCTTTGCATTGTAGTAAAGGTTCTGAAAAACCGTGAGTTCCTCAATGAGCAGGTCGTCCTGTGACACAAATCCAATTAACCCCTCAACCTTCTCCTCTTCCCGGTGAATATCGATTCCGTTGATGAGAACCTGTCCTTTTGAAGGTGCTTCAGAGCCATTCAGAACGTTGAGAAGTGTGGATTTTCCCGCTCCTGATGCGCCCATAATTCCTACCAGATGCCCCGATTCCATAAGGAAACTCATCTTTTGAAGGCCAATTTTCCCTCCCTTAAATTTGTACTCCACATCCTTCAGCTCGAAAATGATTTTTTCCTTAATCCTGTCAAGAGAGAAGCGGGCGATGATATCGCTGTAGTAAATAGGGCTTAGCTTGGGATTGCGAATAGATGTCCCTGTATTGAGGATAAAAACCTTGTCTTTTTGAATGAGATGGCCGTTGAGGTAAAGTTCCTCATTGCCCCAATAGCGCAGGAAGTAAATATTGGCACATTCAACCTGAATGATTCGTATTTCGCCCTGCAGCGAATGCCAGTGAATATGACGGATGTTGGGATCGGGGTACTCCTCCTGATCGTTTATCACCAAAACGTTATCATAGGCAGGAAGACTGTCGAAATTGCTGAAAATGAAGTTGTAAACCCTGTTGTAATCTTCATCGGGAATGAAGAATACTTCCACCACAGTGGCTATAAAGGCCATTTCCTGCTCGGTTATTGTGCCATCTTCCGATTTTGCAAACTCGAATAATCTGACCATTACAACCACCTTCTGCTGTTGGGTCAGCTCTTCGTTGATTTGAGTGCAAATTTTAAGAACTCTAACCGAACTGGATGAGGTTCGCTTTTTGGTTTTACTCTTTTCGCTCTGTTTCTCCTGGTATAATTCGTAGTAGTAATCAAATACTTTCAGGTACTCTCTGACCAACTCCTGGTTGAGTTGTTGACGCAGGAACGACTCGACCACGTTACGCCTATCCCCGTCACCTTCAGATAAATCATCTTCGGGGCGGGCAATTATGGCAAAGAGTTGCATCAGGGCTTTGAGAATTGACTCGCTCATATTCTAGGGATGATAATGAAAATCAATGGATATTAAAGTTTGTAGCCAATTAGGAGCATCACATAACCTGGTACGAATGTGGCGCTTTTCACATTGACGCGGATAATACAAGTTACCGTAGAGGCAAATTGAAAATCCCAGTAAGGCGAATTATCATAATTGGCATTGGTGAAAAGAAGATTTTTTTCGGTATCGAACACCGAGAAGACCAAGTTGCCCCTCCTTACATTGGTGCAAGCAACTATCCTGTATGTGTTCCCGCCAAAAAATGTGGTGCGAAATTCAACGTTCTGATCGGGTTTAAGCGGTGCAAAGTACTCCTGCCCGTCGGAAATAAACTCGGGCGAAAAGTAAAGTGAGCAGATATTCTGCAACTGCTCAATTTGTGCATTTGCCCTATGGGTACCACAGGTAACAAATGCCATCGCCGTTATCGCTATAAAAACATTCCTCATCTTCAGCGCATCAATGTTGTTGGGACATCATCCAACGATATGTTTCCTAATGCTCTCAATTTTATTGGTAATCACTTCAAGATGGTATTCGGAAATAACTACCCTTGAAATGCTGTTTATGTAAATAATTTTATTCTCCACATCAACCTTGGGCTCTTTGTAAGAGTAGGAATAAATAATTCCGTCAAACTCGTAGGCCAAATCGATGAGCATATCGACAAATTCGGAGTACTCCGCAGATTTATAGTAGTATGGAGTAAGTACTTCTACCAGATTGTCTAAGGGGTGTTTTTGCTCGCCAATGCGATTGATTATTTCCCTGTTGTTTGGTGAACTTTCGCAAAGCTGTGTGAGAATGTAAAGGCTTTCTATCCAACCTCCTGCGAGAATTAGTGCTCCCACTTCGTTACGGTCGTTTTCCCGCAGATAGCTGTCAATCTTACGATACGAACGGCTAAGTTGAAACAGAAGTGAATCCTTCCCATCGAGGTTCTTTTCGAAGTTGGCAAAGAAATTGGCATCGAAGGCTGAGGTCAGGTTAAGGTCCTCCGATATCTTTTTTAATACCGCGAGGTACGATATGGATTGATGTGTACGGTTATACACGTTCAAATAGCTCAAATCGGTACCATAAACCCCAAAATTTAACGCTTTCTTGAAGACGGTTGTATGATTTTTTGCTTTTTCAACGGGATTGGCCAATTTCTCGTTGAACGGAATGTTGTGTTTCTTAATCAGATAGGCTGCTTGATAGGGCGAAGGCAGAGGGAATAGCGAACCATCATAGTTTATTAACATGGAAAGGGTGTCGGGTTTAAATTGCTCACGCACCGACGAAGTTGTACCCTGTTCCTTCGGACGACAGGATAGTAACAATAGGAAAAGTAAGACGAAAAGCGTGACATTAGTATTTATAACCCAATATCTTACTTTGAAGCGGGGCATTATTTCATCTTTTTGCATATTCCATGCAAGAAATAAAAAAATACTGACAATTCAAAGAGTTAAACTTTTTTGCTTTCATCATTATGTAAGCACTACAGCTTTAACTCCAACCTACTCTTTTGTAAAGGTAGTAAAAATCTGTTTTAATAAGATGCACATTTTGCGAATAATTCTCAACACGTTTTCAATATTTTACGAAATTATGGTTGCGGTTGTGCGAATTCAGGGCTTAAAAAAATCAATTTATCATTGCTAAGTATTTGACTGTTAATAGTATTTCTTGTTCCCAAGATGCCATATTTACCTTAAGAAATGGGGAAAATGCTTTCTTTGCCTTAGTATGTGATTATTTTTACGAGTACAATGTGTTGATTTTTAAATACTTGGAATTATTTTTTTATTCGATACGTGCTGTTTGTATAGCAAATGGGTTGTCAATAAAAAAATAGCCATTGCCCGTACAGAATCAACCTTTACTCATACTCTCTGTTTTTTTGTTGTACTTTTGCAACTTCGCTTTGGCTTTTTTCAAGCATTGATTGCTGACATTTAGTCGATTGGTGAACTAATGTAATTTGTCCGAAAGGATATAAGGTAATGGGTTTGTCTTTAAATTGTTATGTTGTTTTTTCAAAGCTCATCCATATCGTATAAAAAAATCTGGAACATTGCCTATCCCATTATCATTGGCAGTGTAGCCCAGAACATTATAAACGTAACCGATACTGCCTTTTTAGGGCGGTTGGGCGAGATTGCCCTTGGCGGTGGAGCCATTGGAGGCCTTTTCTACATAGCCTTTTTAATGTTTGGCTGGGGATTTGGGGTTGGGACACAGATTGTTGTAGCCCGTAGGCATGGCGAAGGGGTTTATCGCCCCATAGGGCGGGTAGTGGAGCATGGATTCCTTTTCCTCATGGCGTTGGCCACGGTGCTTTTCTTTCTCGTCAGAGGCTTTGGCACTCAAATACTATCGTACATAGTAAAATCGGAAGCGGTTAGCCAGGCCAGTGCCCAATATCTGGGCTATATGATTTTTGGAATTTTCTTTGCGCACACCAACTTCATTTTCAGAGCATTTTACGTTGGGATTGGCAAAACAAGGGTGATTACGGTTACAACATTGGTTATGGTGTTAATCAATGTTTTCCTGGACTATGCGCTTATTTTCGGAAATTTTGGTTTTCCTGCCATGGGGATAGCAGGGGCAGCCATAGCATCGGTGGTAGCCGAGATTTCGAGCACTCTGGCTTTTCTTGCCTATACCCTGATGAAAGGGTCAGTTAAACAATACAAGTTGTTTAGTTTTAATGTGATCAGCCCTAAACTGTTGTTGCGCTTACTCAGGATTTCTCTCCCCATTATGCTCCAAAACTTTTTAGGATTTGGCGTTTGGTTTTTATTTTTTCTGATTATTGAAAAGATGGGCGAAACGCAGTTGGCTGTTTCCAACATCATTCGCTCCGTTTATATCGTGTTAAGCGTTCCCATCATGGGTTTTGCTTCGGCCACCAATACGCTTGTCAGCTATGTAATAGGGCAGGGACGGCAGCATGAAGTATTGGCAACCATTGGCAAGATAGCCGTTATCTGTGTATCATCTGTCGCACTGGTGGTGGGTATATGCGCCACCATGCCCCGACAAATTATTTCAATTTACACTTCCGACCCGGTGCTATTACAAATGGGTGCCCCAATTCTGTACATAAGCGTGGTGTCAACGGTTTTGATGGGGCTGGGATCCATCCTGTTCAATGGAATATCGGGAACTGGCAAAACCAGGATTTCACTCTACATCGAAATTATTGCCATTACTGTATATCTTGCCTATGCAACCAATATGGCTCTGGTGTTCAGGGCTTCTATAGTTTCGGTATGGACTGTGGAAATAGTCTATGGGCTACTGCTCTCCTTTGTATCGTTTGCCTATCTCAAATCCAAAAGATGGATGGGTACCGAGGTATAGCATGGCCGTTGGTTCAATATCACTACTCAATGTCAGGCCATATCCCAATTGGGTAACATGCTCATTCTTAAAGAGATTTTGCAGGCTGGAGGATTATTCCTATTCCCCGTTCACTTGCGACAGAAGCGATGAATCAATAGGTAGGCCTGCCTTATTCCCATTTCGCCTGCCTTGCCCAAGTCGCTGCAACCCTTTTCGTTATCCTTCAGCATCAGGTGTATCAAACCCTTGTTGTACCATGCCTCGTGCAAATGTGGATTGAGCGCTATAGCCTTGTCGTACAGTTCAATGGCACTATCCATATCGCCCGAAAGGGCGAAGATGTTGGCCTTGTTATACTGGACAATGTAATGGTCGGGCATAAGGTTGTCAAGAAGATTGAGCAATTCCAGTGATTCTTCAAATGAGATCAGCTGTATCCCCGACTTGGGCGCCGATTTGCCCGATTTGCGAATATTCTGTTTCAGTTCAACTGACCCTACCTCCCTTTCGAATGAGGCGATAAAATGCACCATTTCGGCCTTCTCAACCGATAGGTTGATAAGGGAAAGCGGATTATTCGGGTCAATTCTGTATGCCTTTTCATACATTTCAATGGCCTGATTAAACTTTCCCTCTGCGCTCAATCGAATTCCTTCGGCCAGCACCTCTGGGTAATTTTTGCTGTGTGTTCCAGCCTCAGCGTTCGGGATGCCCGTGTCGTGTTGTGTTTGCAGTACAAATTGATAGTTGGCATCTGGTAGCAGTTCATTCAGCGAGTCGAGCGGCTCAAAGTTTTGTACAGTAGTTTTCAGACTTTCTTTAGGAACCAGAGTTACCCTTATAAAGGGGAGAATATCAATGGGTTTCGAATCGTAACCCTCAAGTGAGGGGGACAGGCTAACCTGCGAGAAATCGGCGCTGAAAGCGATTAGGTTCATGAAATGAGCAGTTGTATCGGTCAGGGGTTGGTTGTGCTGACTGCTGTATCGCTCGGCGATGCTATGGGCAAAAATTTTATCCCTCTCCGACTCATTCCACAGGCCAAGACGGGCATAGGCCATCGATCGCCCAAGGTATGCCTTGGCAAAATCGGGGAAAAGTTCGATGGCCGAGGTGAAATCGTCAATGGCATCGGTGTAGCTGTCCATTTCGTACAGTAGTACCCCGCGGTTGAAGTACACCAGCAGGTTATCGGGATTAAGTTCGACCACCCGGTCGAAATCGTTCAGCGCTGCCTTCGTATCCCCCTTTTGCCACATTATCAAGGCTCTGTTGTATATGCTTAGCGCATTGGAGGGCGACAGCGCAATAGCCCTGTTGAGGTCGGCTATGGAGCCTTCGATATTGTCCAAAGCATTTAGTGTTAGAGCTCTGAGAAAGAAATTGATGGATTGCGTTGTGTCCAACTTTATCGCCTGGTTAAAATCGGACAGGGCCTCAGGGTATTTTCCCATTTCGTAGTACAGTTTCCCTCTTTTCCCATACGATTCGGCATTGAAAATATTCAGCGAAATGGCATGCCCATAGTTGTGCAGAGCGCTCACCGTATCCCCTTTCAGCAGGTAGGCAATTCCCCTGTTCAACCACGCCTCCACATTTTTCGGTTCAAATTTGATTACCTGCGTGAAGTCCCTAATTGCCTTTTCGGGTTGTTGGGTAATGATATTGCTGATGCCACGGCTATAATAGGCATCAGGTGAGTTGGGCCTCAGGTCGATAGCCATTTCATAGTCCATAAATGCCTGATTGTACTTTGCAAACTGGCTAAGCACAACAGCACGGTATAGATAAGCCTGCGAGTAAACTGGATTATGCAAAATGGTCTTGTTGAAATCCGAGAGAGCGCCGTGCAAATCGTTAAGGTAATACTTGGCAACACCGCGCAGGAACCAAACCTCGGCAATGGTGGTATCCACACGGATAATATGGTTGAGCGATGCGATGGCCTCGGGAAATTGCTCCTTGCCTAACTGCTGCCTTGCCTGATTGAAAAAGTAACTCTTGTTAAGCTGAGCAAAGGAATTAGGGGCATTTGCCACAAACATCCAAAGCAGTAAAGCGAGTATGAGGCTTCTTTGTACCAATCGGCCGGTGTTTTTAGTACGTTTCAATATAACTTCGACACTTAAAACATCGATTTGTTAAATTTTTAAATCGGAATTACCAATTTTTCGGAACAGGAAAAGCCGTTGCCTGTTTATCTGTCTGATTACCAATGTGCGTCATAGACCAATGCCATTATTAGAGATGACATGGCATCAAGGAAAAACCCACCTTAAAAATTACGATTCCGAAGGAATGACTAACGTTTGATAATTTTAAGCGATTGCGAATGTCCTTTGGATATTACCTTCACTATATATACTCCCGCAGCCCGATGTGTCAAATCCACAGGAACAATCCCGTTGCCATTGGCATAAGAGTACAACAACCTGCCTGTCAGGTCGAAAACTTGTACAGAGAATACACCTTCGCCTTTAACATTGAACAATCCATTGCCCGGATTGGGGTAAACGGTGTAGAGTGATATCTCATCAACAGGTAGTATGCTGCTAGTATCTTCCTCTTTCAGGATAATGGTTTTACGTACATTGGCATCGGTAACGGTTATGGTATCGATTTGAGTTACAAAGCCTTCCTTTGATACTTTCAACTGCATTGCCGTTTTGGGAATAATATTGTCAATAACCGCATAGCCCAGAACATTGGTCATGACCGTTGAGCCTCCCAGCGTTACGCCGGCATCCATTATGGCATTACCAAGGGTGTCCAAGACTCTGGCTATCAATGAATATCTGATAATGTCAATGGTTGCCTGTACGGTTGTATCGGAATTGAGAGTGCTAATGGTATTGGTTACAGAGTGGTAGCCATGCTTAAAGAGGCTGTATTCCAATCCGGTATCGGTGGACAGGATACCGTTAAATGTTACCTCTCCCGACGCATTGGTGAATTTCACTCCATAGTTTGCAAGCGATACTCTAACTCCTGCCGCAGGTTCATCGTTGTGTTGTTTAAGAATGGCAAAATTTACCGTATTCGTCAGTTCCGATGCCTCTAAAATAACCGTTACCGTAGTGTCCGCAGGAATTGCAATGGAACCGTTAGCCGGAATGTAACCCGATTTGGTGATGCAGTAGCCATGATTGCCCGGGGCAAGGGGAACAACCGCTTCCCCATCGGCATTGGTAACCAGCGTTTGTTCCAGTATTAATATTTCAGCATTGGGCAACGGGTTATCCAGGTTGTCGGTAACCGTAAACGTAAAGTCAAATGCTTCCTGCAAGACGATGTTCTTGTGAACGCTTGCCGACTGAATTTTAACCGTATCGGCAAGGCCGATAAAGCCATCCTTCGAAACGCTGTATGTGTATAGCCCGTTGGCTAAGGGTGTGGAAACAAATCCATCGGCGTTGGTTATCAGCTCATTTTCACCTGCTATTTGTACAACTGCGCCTTCAATGGGGTCTGTCCCGTCTGTAACGGTAAAGCTCAAAAGCGGATTATTAACCGGTGGAGTAATTTTCAGCCTAACGGCTACATTGCCGATGGACGGATTGCTTACCCTCTCGAAACGCTGCTGGCTATTCAACCGCCAGAAATGCCCCTTGCGAACCCTGTCATACCCTACGCCAAGGGGCGTATTGCCAATCTGCTCAACCGCAACGAAGAAATTGGTTCCGGGAAGTAGCAGCCTGGGTTCGATGGTAAATGTTTGGATTGTATCGGAGAACTGTGCCTGTTTCTGTAGTAATCCCTGATAAATCAGGAATACGGAGCTGTCAACGGGGTTCAATTCGTAAATATACCCTTTGAATGAGCTCTGCGTGCTAAACTCCGGCCAACGGATTTCGATGCCCGAGGCCACAACTGTATCCTTAATATTGTAGAAATTTCCGAATACCACATTTTTGCCCGGGCTAACCCCTCCAAATACCCCGGAACTGTTACAATAATCGGTGGCAAAAATATCCTGTGTTACCGCAAAACGGAAAGAACATGTGTCAATGGATGATTGCTCGGCCATATCCAGGAGAAAAATTATGTCATAATCGTTTTGATTTACGAACACGGGTTTTTGTGGAAATTCATATATTTTTAGCTCTCCGCACTGAATGGGTTTGTCCAGTGTTACAACCGATTCAAAATTGTTGAGCATGGGTATTGTAACCGTTACGGCAGCGTTTTCGCCGCTATAGTCATCGCCAATGTTGTGGACAAAGATGTTGAGCGTGTGGCTGAATGTTCCGGCCAGCGATGCAGGAATCGTAGAGTAGGGTAAGTGATAAGGGGAAATTCTAAGGAGAGGTGCCTCAATGGTTCCAACAGTAATATCATCAATGGCTACCTGAAACCCAGAATTATCCACATTTTCGTAAACAAAGGCAATCACAAATTTTTCAACCCCTGCATTGAATAGCGTATCGAGAGGAATTGAAACCCTTTGCTGATACTGGTTTGATGGCGAATCCTCTCCCCAACTTTGCAGGTTGAGCCAAACACCCTCTTCCACATCCTGAGCCAATACGTGGAATAGCGTTGGGTGTGCAGATGTGTTATAGTAGTTCAACCAAAAATGAAGCATAAGGTCGGCTGTTACAACATCCAGCGTATCGTTGGAGATGAGCCACGTAAAATCCTCGGCCAGATAGCTGATGGCTGCCGAGTATTCGCCTGAGTTGATATAGTTAAACCCGTTACCATAGAAACTGGCGGGGTTGCAAACGAACCAGGCTGGCGAGGTTGCCTCGGCCATATCGGTTCCATTAATATCGCTACTCCTTTTAACAGACCATTTCAGAGGATCGAAACCTTCGGCGTAGTTTTCAAAATCATAGTAAAGCAAAATACCCGCCGCATCCTTAAGGTTGCGTTGGGTAATACTTGTCGGAGTATTTTTGGTAATAGTGTATGTAAATCCGTCCTCAAAGGGCATACGCTCAATTTGACCCTGTGCCATTTGCACTATAGAGAAAACAACGAATGACAATAAAATTTTTTTAATCATAGCTTCCGGATTTTATATCTCAAAAAACAAGTTGAT
>JAKQEF010000066.1 GCA_029558675.1 Bacteroidota bacterium
TCTATATCCCCAATGCCGGTAGAGTTCCATATCGCTCACCAGCAATGAGGTGAAAATAATCAGTAGAAAAAGGTTAATGTACTTAAAAATGGTTAGTAGGGTTCGGGTGCTTAAAAAGAACAACGTTATGAGAATGCAGGATAATAGCAAGATATAACCCGTTAGCGATAAATCCATCCAGGCTCCCAAAACGAATATTTTTATCCAATCGGTAATGTTCAGGGAGGATAGCTGACCAAAATGGTATAGCATAAATAACAACCTCATAAACAGGAAGAAGGATAACCAGAAAATGGCAAACTTAAGTAGCAATAGTACTCTGTGCGTTAGGCTGCGTAAAGGATTCATATAAGGAAAATTTTTTGTAAAAGTAGTTGTTTTTTTAGATAGCGTATGGAACAAAAATATACTTCTCCCGCACCATTGGATTGTTAACAATCCTTGTAATTTTGCATTTTAAACGCGGGATACATGGCTACAAAACGGATTTCGGAACGAAAGATCATTCTTTACACAGCGGCTTTAGTTGTTTTGGCAGGTATTGTGCGATTTTTACATTACCCCACAGGATCGGTACTTTTCTACATCGCTTTTCTCCCGTTTATCCTCTATAGGCTTTATTCCATTGTCAAGTACAGAAAATATCGTAAGGAGAGCCTCGAAATGTACATGATCATCATACTTGCCATCATGATTTTATCAACCGTTATGAATATTGCAGGTTGGCAAGAAGCCGATTTCTTCCTCCTCTTCCTGCTGATGATTGACTACCTGTTGGTAATCAACAAGCGGTTTTAGGATTTGGCTGTATCGCCACAAATTTTAATTCCGATAAAACTCACATCGTCAACCTGTTTCCCGTTTCCCTTCCAAGAGTAGAATGTTTCTTCAATATTTTTCTTGTGTTCACTCAGGGGCACCACAGCAAGATCGCAAATCAGCTTATACAGTTGACCCGTCATAAATTTTCGCCCGTCGGGACCTCCAAACTGGTCAGCAAAGCCGTCGGAGAACAGGTAAATGATATCGTTTTCAATCAGGGTAACGCTATGCGTAACGAAAGGTACTGTTTCGATGTGCGATCCAATGGATTGCTTATTGGGACGTATCTGGTATAGCGCATGGTTTTTCCCCTTCGATACAATGGTGTTGGAAGGCTGAGGCAAATCGGAACTGCGGATGATGTACAGGGGTATATTGGCACCGGCATACTTCAACTCCCTGCTTTTAGGGTTATAGCTGCAAAACGCTATATCCATGCCGTCGAATATTTCAAAACCCTTCTGCTGTTCGATGCTGTCCTCAAAGATGTAGTTTATCCTGTTCAGAATCTCTCCCGGATTGGCAATGTTCAAATCGCTGACCAGGTTGTTCAATCCGTAGGTTCCGACTATGCTCATCAATGCTCCGGGTACTCCATGCCCTGTGCAATCGGCCAATGCGAAAAGAATTCGGCCGTTCTTTTCTTTCGACCAGTAGAAATCGCCGCTCACAATGTCACGGGGAATGAATACTATGAAGGATTCGGGGAATGAAGTTCTAAGACTCAGCGAAGCTCTAAGAATGGCCTGTTGAATGTACCTGGCATAGTTCATGCTATCGGTGAGTTCGCGTGTGCGGCTTTCGGCTATGGATTTCTGCTTTTCCAACTCACCCTTTTGAGTTGCCAAAACAAGGTTATCCCGCCTGTTGTGGATAAACCCCATGACCACAAAAACGATGATAACGAAGAATAGAACGATTACTAAGATGAGCAGGGTTTGCTTCTGCTTTTGCTGCGAAATCAACTCCTTACCCTTTTTCAGCTCCATTTCCTTAATAAGCATCTCCTGTTGCTGCTGATTCAGAATGGCCTTTTCCTCTACCTTCGAAGCTTCGCTGATAACCTGTGCATTGAAAAGGCTATCCGTTATCCGGGTGTAGCGGAGCAAATTGAGGTAAGCCTCCCGATGGTTGCCGCCTTCGCCTAATACCTGCGATAGCCCCTTGTATGCCAATCTTAATAGGTCGTTCAGCCCAATGCTGTTGGCATGCTCAATGCAGCTGTTGAAAGCCCCAACGGCTTGTTGAGGCTGATGGGTGAGCCGGTGAAGATTTGCTATTCGATAGTGTGTGTGCGCTGTCCCTGCAATGTCCGATAGACCTTTTTGACTCTTCAAAACCTCATGGAGTATTGTGTTCGCCTCATGATACTTCTTGTTCAGCGTCATTAGTTCGCCTAAAAAAGATTTTAATCGGTTGAACTCCTTGCTGTCCAGCGGTTCGACTATTGCAATTGCCTTTTTTAGGTTTACCTCCGCATCGTAGTACTTTTTTTCAGAAACCAGTATTTCGGCCATAACCTCATGGGTAGCACCCAGGAGCAAGGGATAGTTCCCATCCTTAATGAGCGAGTTTGCATGCTCAACATGTTTCCTCGATGTGGAAAGATTTCCCATGCGGTTATAAATTTTGCCCATCAGCAGCAGGGTTTGTACTTTTCCAACCGTATCTTGTTGGGATTCGAAATACTCCTTGGCCTGTATGGCACTTTTCATGGCAGGAACAATATTGCCAACGGCAAATTCAATGTCGGGTATTTGAATTAAATACCATGCCATACCCTCGTGGTTGTTAAGCATTTGGGATAGATTGAGCCCCTTATACAGGTATTCCAGCGATTCGTTTTTAAAATCCTTAACGATGTGAATCTCCGATAAAAGCCTAACGGCTTCGAGCATCTGCAATTCTATCCCCGATTCCATGGCGTTGATATAGGCCTGGTTGAAAGCTAAAAGTGCCTCATCGTACTGGTGGAACAGCAGGAAATATTTCCCCTTTGTAATGTATCCCACATGAACGTTTGGCCTGTCCTTCGATTTTTCGGCCAGGGCAATGGATTCCTCGATAATGCGATACGATTTATCAGGCTCGGATTGGGCATTGTTCAGGGCAAGGTTTAGCTTATGCCTTATCTGTTCGGGGTTGTATGGATCAACCGAATCGGGAGAAAAAACGAAAGAGTAAAAGCAGAATGCAATGAGCAGCAACAGTATGTATGGTGTCTTTCTCAAGCTATATAGGTTCAAAACGATGTGGTTTTTGAGATTCGTTGCCACAAAAATATCATAATTTCTGATGATTTAGCATAATTCCCTCATGATTTTGGAATGGCTCTGTTAATACCCGGAATCATCGTTTTTGCATGTTAATAAA
>JAKQEF010000104.1 GCA_029558675.1 Bacteroidota bacterium
GTTCATAACAATCTCTTTGTATCCACCTACGGTTCCCTCGGAGAAATGGTTCACCTCATACTTCCAGCCCCTGTTCTCTATGTACTTGGTGTACATGCGGAACAGGTCTCCGGCAAAAATGCTGGCCTCATCGCCGCCGGTTCCTGCGCGGATTTCCATCACGGCATTCCTGCTGTCCTGTGGGTCGGCCGGAATAAGCATAAGCTTAATCTCCTCTTCCAGTTGCTCTTGCTGTGTTTCAAGGGTTTCAAGTTCCATTTTGGCCATCTCGCGCATCTCCTCATCCTTTTCGGTGGTCAGCATACTTTTGGCCGAAGCAATATTGCTGAGAATATTCTTATACGTCTCATAGGCCTCAACCAGTGGCTCCAACTCCCGGTATTCCTTGTTGAGGGCCACATACTTCTTCATATCCGACATCACATTGGGGTCGGTTATCTGTTGGCCAATCTCCTCAAACTTATCCCTCAGGCCCTTGAGTTTGACTAGTATGGTATTATCGCTCATATATCGTTTTTATCTGGTGCAAAGGTAGAACTTTTTACTTTTTTCATGGAAGTTCAGGGGGTGGATATTTAAAAAAACCCACTTAGGATTTGGCTAAGCGGGTCTTTTGCAAGTGGTGCCACCGGGAATCGAACCAGGGACACACGGATTTTCAGTCCGTTGCTCTACCTACTGAGCTATGGCACCAACTTTTTTTTGCGCTGCAAATATAATCTTTTTTCTTCACTCCAATACGCAACGGCTCCAAAATGTCAATATTTTTCTGAGATTTACGTTTGGGGGGAATAAACGTAGCGGTGCTACGCACCTGATTTTTCGTTGGGTACCTTTCTGCTACAAATGATTTCAGGGCTAACGCCCCTTGTTCCCCTATTCCTCTATGACATTCCACGAAGATTTTAGGGCTACGCCCCAGATGTACTATCAAATTGCGAATTTGCGTCCCGATAGAATTATCGGGATGACGAATTAACGAATACTTACACGTTTCCAAGCCTTTGCCTGCACCAACTCTTCACTCAAGGCTTGACTTAGAGTCAAACCTTGTGGAGACTTACCCTATCCTCAAAAAAGGAGGCGATTTGTGCATTCTATTTAATTATCCTCCAGCCTTTTCAATATGTCGTTGACTTCAAAATTTATCTTGGAAAAAGCAAACCACTTCTTTCCCAAATCTTTTAAAGATGCACCAATATGATAAACTTCTTGGCTATCAATTATCAAAAAACGATCGTGAGCCTTGGAGAATAGTTTTATTTCAATTTCCGGATATTGTGAACTATATTTTTTTTGGTCAAGTTTGGTTTCTTTGGTAATTTGTGAAGTGTAAATTACGGCTTTTACATGCTTATGTCTTTTGGATAGCATTAACAAAACACTTTCATCTATGTAATTGTCAATCAATAAAATTGATTTTTTTGCGGTTCGTATCAAATCGGTAGCAAAAACATAGGCATCAAATATTTGACCATCAAAGTATATTCCCTCTTTGGGTGGTAAACTGGTTTTTATTTGAAAATCTATTTCACTGAGTTTGCTTTTTATATCGTTAACATCATTTTCAATTCGCTCAAATCGCTGATTTACGGCATAACCCCTCAAAAGATACTCCTTTAATACCTTATTTGCCCATATTCTGAATTGGGTACCTCTACGCGATTTTACCCTGTAACCTATTGAGATTATTACATCAAGATTATAGTACTCTATTTGTCTTTCAACGTTTCTTCCCCCTTCAACTTGAACTGTCGCAAAATTTGCGACAGTTGCACTCTTCTCCAGCTCACCCTCTTCAAAAATGTTATTTATGTGCTTCCCAACGGTTTTAATATCTCTGTCAAACAGGACAGAAATTTGCTGTCTGTTTAACCAAACGGTATCTTCATTAAGCCTTACTTCAAGTCGCACTGACTCTTCATCTGCCTGATATACAACAATTTCATTTTTCATTGATTTGCTTCGCTAATCCTTAACATAAGCAAAAGTACTTATTTTTAGTATAAAACCTTCCATCGTGGAGAAGCCAACAAAATTGTTAATTGCACATTACTCATTGCTCATTGACGAAGTCCTAGCGGACGATGGAAAGTGCTGTCGCCCCATCCCGAGAAACCTTCCATCGTGGCGAAGCCAACAAAATTGTTAATTGCACATTACTCATTGCTCATTGACGAAGTCCTAGCGGACGATGGAAAGTACTATCCCCAAGAAACCTCCCATCGTGGCGAAGCCAACAAAATTGTTAATTGCACATTACTCATTGCTCATTGACGAAGTCCTAACGGACGATGGAAAGTGCTACCACCCCAAGAAACCTTCCATCGTGGCGTAGCCAACAAAATTGTTAATTGCACATTACTCATTGCTCATTGACGAAGTCCTAGCGGACGATGGAAAGTACTGCCACCCCCCAGAAACCTTCCATCGTGGCGAAGCCAACAAAATTGTTGATTGCACATTACCCATTGCTCATTGATGAAGTCCTGCGGACGATGGAAAGTGCTGGACCTAGCATATTTTAAAAGGTTTAGCCTACAAGAATAGACCGACGGCGGTGTAACCGCCGCCGAAGGGGGGCTGGATTTATTTAATTAGTTTAATATGAAGAATATTTTCAAACTCATCATCTTTATACACTTCAACTTCAGTCCATGTTTCCAAATCCATTATTTTTTTAAACCAATGTTCAGGGTTAATGCAATCATCAACTATCTTCAAAGAAATCAATTTGTTGTAATTAGATATTGAAAGTTCGATTTTTTCTAAAATACACTTTGGTTCAAACTGATTAAAGAATTTCACAGGCTCTATTGTGTCACAAATTGCAAGCATGCCTAATAACGAGTAACATTTAATTCTATCCTTTTTAGTTGAAAGCAATTCATCCAAACTATAATTTTTAAAATCTGTATCTTGGTCTTTATCCTTAGACAACCAAACATTATGAGAAATAATTGCGTTTGCAGCTATCTCATAATAGATCTTATGGTCTTTTGACCAATGCAAATTTTTATAAATAAAATCGTCATTTTCTGCATTCAAAATACCATGGCGAATAGCTTCCTTTTTTTTTGATAAGTAATTTTTCCATAATCTATCGTACAGTAAAATTCCTCCGACTATTCCATGGTTATGAAATCCATGCTTCTCAAGGCAAAATTTATAATAATTTTCAATCGTTTTTCTCTTATAATTTAAATTCTTAGTTTCATCAAGAATGTTGTATTCAACTAATAATATATCTAAAATATCCCCCAATTGAAGTTTAGTATCAAAAACATCTTTCCTATTTTCAACATAGTATCCATAGTCATGATAAAGGCAAGCAAGAAGCCAGAAATACTTAAAATTTGGCTCCTTTCTGTTTCTTGGAATATAATTAATTGTTAGATTGTGGTTTAGTTGAAATAATGGTTCTAAGATTATTCCTAAAGTATATGTGGATAATGTATGGTTTACTCTGATTTTATCAAATTCAAAATCAAGGTCAAAAACATTTTCTTTACCTCCTAATTTGAATTGCTCTTTAATAAAGTTTCTGCCTACATTATCATCAATAAACGGCATTTCTTGGTGACTGGCGTTGCTATAATAACTGAAATTTGACATTTCAGAAAATACTTCCGTATATTTTTTTAGCATTTTCATAGTAGAGTGCGTTTTCTATCCTTGCCCCCAAATATCATATAAGAGCATAACTTATGGTTCCAAAACCACCCGAAAGCCGATGCTGCTATTACGAATGTGCGGGCTGTTGTTGTTGCGGTGCCATACTCGACAGCTCCTAGCAATGCCGTCCCAGCTGCCGCCACGCAACACACGGCCCGAGCCGCTACCGGGCCCCTGCGGGTTGGTCTGAGCTTGCGAGCTGTAACTGCCATACCAGTCGCTGCACCACTCCCACACGTTGCCGCTCATATCGTATATACCCAACTCGTTGGGTTGCTTACCCCCCACAGGCTTAGTTTTGATATCATTGTTCTCGTTATACTCGGCAACCGCAACGAGACTGTTGCTACCACTGTACTTGTAGCCACGGCTCTGCAACCCGCCACGGGCGGCATACTCCCACTCCGCCTCGGTGGACAGGCGGTACTTTTTGCCCGTTTTGCGGCTAAGCCACTGGCAGTAGGCCACCGCATTGTGCCAGTTCACACCAGTAATGGGGTGGCTGGTGTTGGACTCGGACATACTACGCTTGGAATAGTAGGTCTTATCAACCCCGCTGCCCGTATATATATTGTTGCTACTACCCTTTTCCAACCACTCGGGCCAATGGCTATCAGTTTCCTTACAGAACTGCAGGTACTGACCGATGGTCACCTCATACTTGCCCATATAAAAATCGCCTACGGTTACCCGGTGGGCAGGTTTCTCCCAGCCAAAGCAATCGCTGCCCTGCTCACCGGTGCAACCCATGGTATAGGTGCCGCCCTTTACGGCTACCATGTCAATGATTACGCCCGCCACACGCTCGGTAAAGTTTTTACCATCAAACTCTCTAACATCATACTCCCACCTGTTTTTACCCCCTTGAGTTATGGTTATTTGGTCTGTTACCTTCTTTTTGCCATTTACCAGCCTTAGACTGTGGCTGCCAAAAGAAAGAATGGTGGTTACGGGGGTTGAGCCTGCCGAAACCCCATCTATCCATAGCTGTGCCCCTGCAGGGGTACTAGTAATGGTAACCTCGGTGCCTTCCCTCACATCATACTCCCACCGTGCTTTGCCACCTTGGGTTATGTTTATTTGATCTTTTACTTCTTTTTTACCGTTAACCAACCTTAGGGTGTGGCTGTCAAAACTCAGGGTTGTGGTAACTGGGGTTGAGCCTGCCGCTGTGCCATCTATCCACAGCTGTGCGCCTGCAGGGGTGCTGGCTATGGTAACCTCCATGCCACTGGGTAAGGTTTCATTCACATCAGTAGTTTTTCCCTCGGTAATGGTTACGGTTTTTGTAACGGTGCCATAGCCCGCTTTGGTAAGGGTTAGCGTATAATCACCCATCAGCACATCCTTTACCGTGTTGGGCGTAGTTCCGTAGTTCTTACCGTTTAGGGTTATGGTAGCATCAAAGGGGGTGCTGGTTATATTTAGCCTGCCCGTGCGTGGTTTTAGGTTGAGTTCAATGGTCTGCGGTTTGCCTGCCTCCACCACCAGCTGCCGCTCCTCGGGGTGGTGCTTGTCCAGCTCGGCCTTTAGGGTGTATATACCCGTGAGCATACGGTCGGTATGGGTGCCGGTGCCCTTTCTGTTGCCGTTAACCAGTATGCTCGCCGAGGGGCTGGTGGTAACCGTAATATTGGCAAAGGCAGGCTCCATGGTAAACTGAGCATTGGTGGTTTGGCTATCGTTTACTGTAACCGATTTGGCCTGTGGCTGGTACCACTGGCTTATCAGTTTTACCGTATGAGCCCCACTGCTTACACCCTCCAGGGTTGTGGGGGTGGTTTTACCCGTATTCTCATCGTCTAAGTAAACCATCATCCCGCTTTCGGGGGTGGAGGATACGCTTACGTTGCCAAATCGGGGTCGGAGGGTAAAGTTTAAGGTTTCGCGTTTACCCTTTAGGGTAATCTTTCCCGCCTCGGCGTGGTAGCGGGGCAGCTCTATACGGTAGGCGTAGTCGCCCTCGGGGAGTTGTCCCGTATAGGGTGTGGTGCCCACCAGCCGCTCCTCAATAAACACATTGGCACCGGCGGGCTCGGTGCTAATGGCCAACCATTGGGTTTCTATTTCGGCCTCTTTTACCACCACCTCCACCGTACCGGTTACCAGTTCCATTACATACACCGTAGCCGCCTGTATGGGTACGGGGTACTGATAATTTCGCAGTATGCCCAGCTTGTCGTGCTTTATGGTGAGGCGCTTGGCACCACGGGGTACGTAGAGCCAGTACTCGCCCACCTTGCGCTCGGCGGCGGTTATGCCCAGGGCATCGGGCTCCCAATCGAACCCTGTTTGGGTGGTAACCACTTTAATAATGGCGCACACCTCGCCATTCTGGTCGCGCTTGGGGAAGTTTACCCGTGCGTCCATATCGTTGGGTATCACATCAAACGATTTTACACTGATGCCCTGCTGGGCAAAGGAAACAAGGGTGGGTAGGGTAAGGAGTAGGAGTAAAAATTTCTTCATGGTACAGCCTAATTCAAATTTGGGTTTGAAAGTAGCTATTATTTTGGAAAACGTAATATTTTGGTTGGATTTGTTTTACGTTTGACGTTCTGGGTTCGGCGTTGACGTTACCTGAGCAGCCAAAGGCAACCATACTGCGCACCCAACAGCTGCAGAGCAGCGCAATATTTGTTGAACGTAAACTATACCCTCCTCCTTAAACCCGCAGCGCGGCGAAACAACGGGTGGTTGCGGTGCGCTGCACCTTATGTTTGTTCTTAGTGTTGTTTGGTTACAAAGGTTGCGGTGCTACGCACCTGAGTTCAAAGTTCATCAAGTGGAAAGTTTATAAAGTGGAATGTTTGGCGTTTGGCGTTTGACGTTTGACGTTTGGCGTTTGGCGTTTGGCGTTTGGCGTTTGACGTTCTACGTTTCACTCTCGACAGCATTGTCGGGATCACGACTCACGCCATAAACCCAATAGCTGCTGAGCAGCGCGATATTTGTTGAAAGCACTCCACACACTCACCCTAAAGCCGCAGCGCGGCGAAACAACGGGTGGTTGCGGTGCGCTGCACCTTATGTTTGTTCTTAGTGTTGTTTGGTTACAAAGGTTGCGGTGCTACGCACCTATTATATTCGATTTGAGGCGAAAAGCGTGTAGCAAATTTGCATCAAACAAAATTATTAATTGCACATTACTCATTGCTCATTGATGAAGTCCTACGGACGATGGAAAGTGCTAGGAAGTTCGACTTTGGCTCCTGCCTAAGTCGAGCATATCTTGCTAGGCTTAGCCTAGAATAATAACCCGCTGGCGGTGCAACCGCCGCCGAGCAGGGCATTAGCTGTCATGATTTGAAATTGCTTCAAATATTTTCAATTTTATTTCTTCATTTATCTCGGGCTCATTAATTACTGAGTTTATCACTTCAAAGAGCAAATCTTTGTCTATTGCACCTGATGCTACATGGTAACTAATATTCTCCATTTCTCTGATAAATCTCGATACAATAAAAACGTATCCGTTTATTAGCAAGAAATGCGCTCCCAATGCAATTGCAATCCGTTTATTTCCATCGCTGAAACAATGAAATTTGTTAGAACAGAAAAACAAATGTGTCAACTTATCCACAAAATCAGGATAATAATCATCGTTTTGAATATGATCTAAAACGCTTTCAAGTTTGCCTATATCAAGAATGCCATCATCGCCTCCACCACTTACTTCAACTGTTTTCCGATGAATCTCTTTTGCTTGTTCTATGATAATATAAAACAATCTCATTCTCTTTCTTTTAGGCGTTTAAAAACGTCTTTTGCTTCTGCAAGCCTTTCTGCTAATTCTTTGCTCTTTTCGCCTAAGAAACGTTCAAAATCTCCTGCTGGTACGGCTCCAATGTATTCTTCTAATTGCTGATGCAAAACATCTCTAAAAGCAAGGTCTCGACTTGCCATTTTTCGCCTTGCTTTCTCAATCAACGGAACCCATAAAGGCAATTGCTCAAATGCAGAGAAAAGATTGTCTAGTTCGAAGCTTGTAAGTTTTCTGCCTAGTTTATTGTATCGTTCTTCAATTAGTTTTGCTAAGCCAAATTCATAACTTGAAATCAGGTCTAAAACCTCGCTGTACATCGTTTCACGAACGTTGTCCTTCTGGCTGAGTTTTAAAATCTGACGGTATTCGGTAGAATGTTCTTTGAAAATGGATTGATAAATTTTATTTGTGTAGATAGCATACTTTGCATTTCCCATTGCAATGTAATTGCTTAAAGCGTCCGTAAACTCTTTTCTGTAACTTTCTTCTTTATAATAACTAAGAATAAAGTCTTCGTCTCGTTGGTTTATATATTTTGTGCTGCCACCCGTGCGTTTGTTGATGGTGTCAAGTACAATATCAAGAACAATGCTTCTGAGCGTTCTTGCTTTCTCGCTCTCTTTCAGAAGCATTCCGAGATTTAAAAACGCACGAAAATTGAACAAACCAAGGTTTCTAATTTTGTGACCGACATTTATGTCGCTCACACCCGATTCTTGCAAGACTAAAATAAACTCTTTCAGCTGCTTACCCCTTAAAACCTCGTAACCATTTACCTTTAATTCCTTTTCGTGAACTTCGAGATAACGCTCTACAGTTCGTTCATCAATTTCGAAGAAAGATGCAATTTGACTTTTTAAAAATCGGAACTGATTATCAAACACGATTCCTTCAATCCCTACCGCTTTTTGAATTTCTTCAATTGCATAGTTGTTATTTAATATATTTTGCCGTGCTACGGTCGAGTTTGTCAAATCTTTCATTCTAACTTAATGTCATATTAATTTTTAAAAGTCCACAATTTACTGATTTCTTTTCAACGAAGCAGGAGCATTGGCAAAAGAACTGTTTTGTGTGTTGGCTATTCATTGTTCGTTTTTTTTTGCCTTTAAGTAGCAAATTGGCTTCTGTGTCGTTGTTTTTTTACACTTGCGCCCAACTAACGTTTAAACACTAAAAATCACCCAGCCCATATATGCTACCATCCTCATTTTTTTCGGGTTGCCATGTGCGCACATGGATAACGGGCTGATCGGCATCGTTCAGGTCAACCATCAGGAATAGGTAACCCGTGTCGCCATAGTTGGGTGAGAAGTAATCCTGCTTGATCTGTATGCCGTACACCTCATCGCCCCTACCCGATTTGCGGATAATATTATCCTCGAAACGGATGTTGATATACTCCTTGCTGGCAAAGGAGTGCCTTAAGTTTTGTATGTACTGCTCCTTGGTGTAGCGATTGTATCGCACAATCTCGTTGTTGCGGTACGGGTTGTCGCCCGTGGTTTTGGGTTTCACCATCGAACCAACGATAATCAACGCATCATCGGCAAAAATGCTCTCGATATAGTCCAGTCGCTTCAGAGCATAGGCTGTTTTGTAGTTTTCCAAAAAGTTAATTATCACCAGTCTAACCCTTTCGCTCCACTTATCATTGCCAATAACATCTTTCAGGGCCTCTTGTCCCAATCCAAAGGTAATGTTGGAAATCTTCTTGCTCTCATCAAAAAAGAATATCACGTCCTCCACAAAGGTTTTGTTGTTATTGGCAAAGTGAAAACTCATGGGAAGTGCCCGGCACATCACACCGCCCTCAAAATGGGTATATTTGAGTTCGGGCTCACGGATAACCCTTGCCCTGCCATACTGAAGTATCTTCTGATATATTTCTAACCCCTCAGGGGTGAAAAGCGACGTTGCCGATTGGTAGTTACCCGATCTAATATGGCCTATCAGGCTGCGCATGGCTGCATTGTATGGTTCGGGATTGGCAACAGGGGTAAGGTTTCCTGACACCTCTCCGGCAGAGGACAATGCTTTGGCAGCAGCCACAGCCTGTTTTGCTCCAACGGGAACGGAGAAGTAACTATTTCGGAAGGGTACCACCTCCAGCTTACCCATTACATCGCGCAGCTCGTGGTCAATGGCGGTTTCGCCCTCAAAAACGTACTCGGCCTTAAAGCGTATCTCCATTTGGGGCGATTCGCCCAAAAACTCTGCAATACCCAATCCGTCTTTCACGCTATGCACATTGGTCCAGTCGCGCCCTGTCCAGTAGCAGTAGTCGAAATTCTTGGCGGGCTTCCCCTTGTAGGTTGCGTAAAGCGTGTGGACGGTAAGGTCGGACTCCTTTTTGCTCTCGGCGATAGTAAGCGATACCTCGCTAAATATGCTGTTAATCTGCATGGGAAGCCATGTGCTCATCAGGCGGCTTTGCCCTTGCCTATCGTTGCAAGTGATATCGGAGGCGTTGGGGTGGCTGCGTAGCAGTGTGAGCGACCAGTAATAGTAACGCAACGCATCGGCCACTCTACCCGCCTCTTCTGCTTCAAAAGCATTAAGCGCAAATTCCTTGATTTTTTGCTCCCTATCGGCAAAAATTTTGTCCAAGTCATCCCGCCTGATATAACGAAACACCTTGGCATCGGGTTCGTTGCTCAACACTATACGCTCGGTGTTTCGCAGGGTGGCCTGCGAGTAGGTGTTTATCACGCCCTGAAAGGTCTCTTTGTAAGAATTGCCTCCTTCGGCCGTAGTCTCCTCTCGAAGAAGCGTAAACCGGCTCTCCACCTGGGTGGAAATCTGGTTAATAAGCATCCCTAGAGCCACTTGGTCAGCACGGTTGAGGGTTACCCCGGTACCCTCGCCCCAGATATAGGTTTGTCTGTCGGCCTTAATCTGCTCAATGGTTTGGGCTTGGGTAAAAATGCAAAAGGATAGTAATAGTAAAGGGAGTACAAATTTCTTCATAGCTACTAGATATTTGTTCAAAAATAACAAATATGGCATTATTTCAATTATTTAGATGCCTTTGTTTAGGGTTTTATTGACAGAATTTAGTTTTTAAGAGGTGAATGGCATTATGGATGTGACTTTTTGGGAACCCTCAAGGCTTCACTCTAAGTCAAACCTGGAGTGGAAAAGTGTAAGGCGTTAGGCTTAGCCCCCGAGCCCTCAGAGGGAGGCGTAAAGCGAATCTGCGAATTTGCATCAAACAAAATTGTTAATTAGATGCATCGGGGCTAATTATACAAATGGCTTAATATCTTTAGACAAAAAAGCGTATATTGCCACAAAAATGGCATGCCAAATCTTTACATCATATCAGGGTGCAATGGGGCAGGGAAAACAACAGCATCATACACAGTATTGCCTGAAATTTTGGAGTGCAAAGAGTTTGTCAATGCCGATGAAATAGCCAGAGGCATATCCCCTTTTCAGCCCGAGAGAGTTGCTATTCAAGCGGGTAGGCTAATGCTGAATAGAATAGCAAGCTTAATGGAAAAACGGGTTGATTTTGCTTTTGAAACCACGTTGGCCACAAAGTCGTATGTAAATCTAATAAGGAAAGCAAAAGAAAATAGTTATTTTGTTACGCTCGTTTTCTTTTGGTTAAATTCGCCCGAATTAGCATTGGAAAGGGTAAGGCTTAGGGTGCAATCGGGCGGACACAACATTCCCCAAAAGGTGGTTTACAGGCGTTACCATGCAGGATTAAAGAATTTTAATAAGTTGTATCGTCCCATAGCAGACTATTGGATGATTTTTGACAACTCCAGCCGCCCGGAGGTATTCGTAGCCGAGGGGTTTGGCGATAAAGAGGCGAAGGTTTACGTTCCCACAACTTTTAAAAAATTGAACTAGATGGAGAATAGAGCAAACGAACTGCGAGAAAAAATTTTGCATGGTGTCAACCTTGCCTTTAAACGGCTGATGCAAACCAAGCAAAAAGAGGATGCTGAAGTGGCCATATCGAAAAATGGTAAGCCCGTTAGGGTAAAGGCTACTGAACTGCAGGAGGTGTAAGATACAGATTTGTGAGGCGTGAAGCGAATTTGCATCAAACAAAATTGTTAATTGCAAATTACTCATTGCACATTGCTCATTGATGAAGTCCTGCCGGACAATGGGAAGTCTTCACTTTCCATCGTGCCGAAGCCTCATGGAAGCGTTTGGGGGGAATAAACGTAGCGGTGCTACGCACCTGATTTTTCATTGGGTACCTGTCAACTACAAATGATTTCAGGGCTAACGCCCCTCATATTGCCTCTTCTTCTCTCTTTTTCTACGAAGATTGCGGGGCTACGCCCCTGATGTACTTTAATATCGCGGATTCGCAGATTCACGGATTCGCGAATTAACGAATTAACGAATACTTACACGTTTCCAAGTCCTAACGGACTATGGAAAGTGCTTTCCGCTTCAGCCTTTTACCTTTCTCGAACAATGAAAAGTGCTACCGCCACCAAGAAACCGTCCATATTGGCATTGGAAACATTTAGATGATAATATTAAGCCCTTTACCGTTTGCTCATTCGGTTCATTTGCATTAGGTTTGCACACTAATTTTTTGTCAATGGAGTATCAACTACAAACCTTGTCCAACGGCATTCGTGCCGTGCATTTGCAAACGAAATCCAAGGTGGCGCACTGCTGCGTGATGGTCAACGCGGGCACCCGCGACGAGCTGAAGGATGAGTACGGATTGGCACATTTCATTGAGCATGTGATTTTTAAGGGTACTCGTAGGCGCAAGGCATTCCATGTGATGAGCCGTTTGGAGGACGTGGGCGGCGAGCTGAATGCCTATACATCGAAGGAGGAGACTGTGGTACATGCTACTTTCCTTAAGCGCGATTTCTCGCGGGCGGTGGAGCTAATTGCCGATATACTATACCAGTCCACCTTTCCGTCCAAAGAGCTGGAGCGCGAAAAGGCTGTGATACTGGACGAAATCAACTCGTACAAGGATTCGCCCTCGGAGCTGATTTTCGACGAATTTGAGGAGTTGATCTACCCCAATCACCCATTTGGCAGAAACATTTTAGGCTCAAAGAGATGCCTTACCCGTTTTGGAAAAAACGATATTCTTCGTTTTATGGAGCGTACCTACAATACAGACCAAATGGTTTTCTGTTCGGTGGGCGATATTCCCATGAAAAGGGTGATGAGATGCCTTGAGGAGTGTTTCGGACGTATAGAGTCCAACAACCGTCCCTACCGGCGTACGCCAATATCGGCTTACGTGGCACGTTCTGCAGAAAAAAAGAAAAACACCTTTCAGGAGCACTGCATTGTGGGCTGTGCAACCTATAACCTTACTCACCCCAAGCGCATTGGGCTGCATTTGCTCAACAATATTCTGGGCGGCCCCGGGTTGAACTCGAGGTTGAATATGAGCCTTAGGGAGCGCAAGGGCTACGCCTACAACGTGGAGTCATCATACACTCCTTTTTCCGATACCGGCCTGTTCTCAATATACTTTGGCAGCGACAGGGCAAACTTTGACAAATCGCTGTCGCTCCTGCACCGCGAGCTGAATATGCTGAGGACAAAACAGCTGGGCATACTCCAGCTATCCAAGGCCAAGCGACAGCTCATAGGGCAGCTGGCCATAGCCATGGAAAACAACGAAGCACTAATGCTGAATTTGGCGCGAAGCATATTGATATACAATGCATTTGACACTTTCGAGGCCATTAGCTCGCGAATCGAGAGCATTTCCTCTCCGGAACTGTTGGAGATTGCCAATGAGGTTTTTGCAATAGACAACCTTTCAACGTTGATTTATAAGTAGATGGAAGCAAGCAATTACTACCCGCACGAGCTGGAAGAGTACATCAGGAGGCATACAACTCCCGAAGATGATGTGCTTTACGAGCTTAACAGGCATACGCACCTGACGGAATACCATCCTCGCATGCTGTGTGGACAGATGCAGGGGAAGTTCCTCGAGTTGCTATGCAAAATGGTTAACCCATCACGGGTTCTGGAAATTGGAACTTTTACAGGGTATTCGGCCATCTGCATTGCGCGCGGATTATCGGAAGAGGGGCATTTGCACACCATTGAGATAAACGATGAGATTACCCAACAAACCCTTGATTTTTTCTCAAAGGCGGGAGTGGACCATAGAATAACCCTGCACGTTGGTGATGCTTTGGACATTGTGCCTGCCCTTGATGAGGTTTTTGATATGGTTTTCATCGACGGTGATAAGCGGGAGTATCCCCAATATCTGCATTGCTCGCTACCCAAGCTGAGAGCGGGTGGGTTTTTGGTGGCCGACAATGTGCTGTGGGGCGGAAAAGTGATTGACCCAAAGGCTGATGACCAATATACCCTTGCCGTAAGGCAATTCAACGATCAGGTGGCACAGAATGAGGATTTGGAAAAGGTGCTTTTGCCTCTTCGCGATGGGCTAATCATTGCCCGAAAGGTGAAATAGCGGCGGGTGCCTAACATTTTGGTAATTGGGAAAATACCCCAAATAAATGCAGCATCTGTTTGAACTAAAGAAGGCTTTGGCTGTTTATACACAAAAATCATGGCCATGGCTTCCTATAGCATCAGGGAGATGTCGTTACTTTCGGGTATCAAGGCGCATACCATTCGGATTTGGGAGAAGAGGTACAACCTCTTTTCACCTCAGCGTACCGATTCCAACATTCGCCGCTATAGCGACGATGATCTAAGATTGCTGCTCAACGTATCGCTATTGCTTTCCACCGGACATAAGATAAGCAAAATAGCCGAACTTTCGGTATCGGAAATTTGCAGCAGGGTAAATAGTATGGACGAATATCAGCAGGCGTCGTTGCTTCCCGGAATTCTGTTTGAGTCGGTATTGCATTTTAACGAGGCAGAATTTTCAGGGAAAATCGATGATACCATAAACGAAAAAGGGTTTGAGTGGACATACGAGAATATGCTGGTTCCTTTTCAAAGGAAATTGGGATTGCTTTGGCAAACCGGAGCTGTTCCCTCGCTGCAGGTGCATTTTGCATCTAATATTATCAGAGAAAAAATAGTAAAACACACGGCATCGCTTCCCCAATCAAATACCGGAGATAAAAGTATTCTTTTCTTTTTGCCCGATGGCGAGTTGCATGAGTTGGGATTGCTATATTTCAACTACATTGCCCGACAAGAGGGCTTTAATACGCTGTATTTAGGGCAGACAGTTCCCGTTGAAGCTCTTGTCGAACTTAAGAACAGGAGCGATATTGCAGGAATCGTGGTTTCTATCACCAGTTCAATGAACAATGAAAACCTGAAAGCGATGTTTGCAATGTTGCGCGAAAATTTCCCCAACGCAGGACTAATGGTAACGGGTTTGCAGGTAGAGTTGAACCACGGATTGGTGCCCAAGGAGGTTAAAATCCTTAAATCGGCACGCAGCTTCAGGGTTTACCTCGGTAAATTTAAGAATGGAAAGGGATTGTAGTTTATCCACTTTTTTAGGCATAATCAAGGATAATGTAAGGCTATTTATTTAATTTGGCACCTGTTTTTCGAAGCGATGCCTTACTTGTATAATTGTTCCATTGATTTGATATGAAAAAGATTAATATTCTCATGCTTTTGCTTGCCCTGGTTGGCATTGTTGGGTGTTCCGACAAATCTCCCAAAATTCTCGTAAATATTCAGGATTTAGATACTTCCAAAACGAGAATTATTCTCATGCATCCAACGGTAAGGAACCTAAAAACTTTCCTATACCTCACCGACGGGAAAATCTTTCCTGTGGATAGCAATTATCAGATCGTAGGTGTTTTTCACAACCTTGGGGAGTATAACTATAAACAGTCGGTTAAGTTTATCGAAAATCAACAGCTGGAACATATCAGACTGGTTGAAGTTAAAGAGCGTTTAACTCCCGATTCGTTGTATGCCATAAACCGTTGCAGCCCGATTTTCAGGGAGCTTTTTAGAAAATCACGGGGTGCTCTCCTTTTTGGCGGCCCCGACATTCCACCCGCTACATATGGTAAGGCAACCCATTTGCTGACGGAGATAACCGATCCCTACAGGCATTACCTCGAAATTTCATACCTGTTCCATTTGCTGGGAGGGGCTCAGGATACTCTTTTCATACCTCTCCTGAGCGAGAATCCCTCATACGCTGTGTTGGGAATTTGCCTGGGTATGCAAAGCATGAACGTGGCTACAGGCGGAACCATGATTCAGGACATCCCCCTGGAACTATACGGAATAAGCCATGTGGAAGAGGTGCTGGCACTGGACAACGACATGAAACACCGAAATTATAATGCCAATCTTGGCATTGAAAAGGATTTGGCACCGGCCGCTTTTCATAGGATTAAGTATGAGAGCGGTACACTCTTCGATAGCCTCAATGGCTATAATCCGTCGTTTCCGCACGTATGGAGTAACCATCATCAGTGTATCGATGTGCCGGGTAGGGGCTTGGTACCCATTGCCCGATCGATGGACGGGAGAATTATTGAAGCAGTTGTGCACTCCCATTTCCCCAATGTAATCGGCGTTCAGTTTCACCCCGAGGCGGAAGCAATTTACAGAACCGATGAAAAGATAAAGCTGGTAACGGGTCAGGAAGAAAAACTATCGTATCCTGAAATGTATCCCGGTTACGAGGGCGAATTGTTTCACCGTTCGTTTTGGCAATATATGGCCAAACGATTTTAACCTGTTTTGGAACGGAATTTGATACTGTTTTTAAATCATCCTTGTTATCCATAAGTTGTTAATATATAGATAATTAATTTAAAAAACAGGATGTTTTTTTGTTAAAAATGGTCGGTTGTTAACGCAATCTAATTAAATAGTTTTTACCTTTGGGGCTCTCACAATTCAGAGTTTTTCATAATCAAAATCAAGATCAGGTAACAATGAAACGTATTCAATTTCTTTTAATCGCATTAGCCTTTTCGTTTTTTCACCTTGGGGTAAATGCCCAGGAGTATTATATTAAGTTTCTTGAAAACGACAGGAATAAAATTAACACGATAGTTACTCAGACCGTTTCCATTGATAAAATTGACAACGGATTTGTTCTGGCATTTGCCAACGAGGGCGAATTGGAAAAGATTAAATCGTTGGGTTATACCCCCGAAATTCTTCCCTACCCCTCAACTGATGACAAGTCGATAATAATGGCAACCACAATTGACCAGATGGCCAACTGGGACCGTTATCCCACCTACGAAGTGTACCGCACCATGATGAAGAAGTTTGAGCAGGATTACCCTAATCTTTGCAAACTGGACAGTGTGGGAACAACAGTGCAGGGGCGGAAACTTTACGTTGTTAAGATTTCGGATAATGTCCTGGAGGAGGAGGCCGAGCCCGATTTTCTTTTCTTAAGCACCATACATGGCGACGAGACCACGGGATTTATTCTCACTCTCAGGCTTATTGACTATCTGTTGTCCAACTACGGAACCGACGACAGGGTTACCAGCATGGTGAATAATATAGCCATTTATATTAACCCAAATCACAACCCTGACGGGACTTATTATTCGGGGAATCATACCGTCAGTGGTTCAAGGCGATATAATGCCAATAGCTATGACCTCAACCGGAACTTTCCCGATCCGCGGACAGGCCAAAATCCCGGAGGGCCTTACCAGCCCGAAACCTTGGCCATGATGGCCTATGCCCAAACCAAAAATTTTTCCCTGTCGGCCAATTACCACGGCGGTGCCGAATTGGCCAACTTCCCGTGGGATACATGGACAACCAGCCAAAATGCCCATGCCGACCATAATTGGTTCTACAACCTTTCACGGCAGTATGCCGATATTGTTCAAGCCAATTCCCCTTCGGGCTACTTTACCGATTATGGCGGAGTAACGCAGGGTGGCGACTGGTACGTGATTACGGGCGGAAGGCAGGATTACATGAATTATTGGCACCATTGCCGCGAAATTACCATCGAGGTATCAAATGTAAAAACGCTTGCAGTTGAGCAACTTGGAAACCTTTGGAACTACAATAAAGAGGCAATGCTCACATTTATTGAAAGGGTGAATGCAGGGATTCATGGATTGGTTACAAATCAGGACGGCGAGCCGTTGAACGCCACTATCACCGTGCTTGAGCACGATAAGGATAACTCTCATGTGGTTACAAAGCCAGCCACAGGGAGCTACCTGCGAATGATTGAGCCGGGAACATGGCAGGTATCCTACTCATGCGAAGGATATGTTACACAGGTTCATGCGATTACCGTTCCCAGCTACACTTCATCCATCGAAAAGAATGTTGAGATGGTGCAGGCCGGTCAAACCACCCTCAACGGATTTGTGAACGATGCCGAAACCGACTTTCCCATTGGCGGAGCCAAGATAGAATTGATTGGATCCAGCGTCACCCCTGTGTTCACTAACTCTCAGGGCTACTATTCGTTTGGGTCAATCCCTGAGAATACCTATCAAATTAAAGCCTCAAAGGCTGACTACATGAGCCAAACAGTGGTAGAAACTTTAGTTGGCGAGTCCAATCAGGTGGATTTCAACCTCTACCTTTCCAACGCCGAGAGCTTCGAATGGGATATCCCCGAAGGATTTACCTTCACAGGTGGCGATTGGACACGGGACAACAGCGTTGCCTACGAAGGGGATTATAGCATGAAATCGGCTGCCATTGGTCATGGTCAGAATACAACCATGCAGATTAACCTCAACGTTGCCGGTGCCGGAGAGATTTCGTTTGCGCGAAAAGTTTCTTCCGAGTCGAACTGGGATTTCCTCAAGTTTTTTATCGATGGTACAGAAAAGGGCAGTTGGAGTGGAAATAGTGATTGGTTCGAAGTTAGTTACCCGGTAACGGCAGGCAATCATATTTTCAAGTGGCAGTACGTTAAGGATAATTCAATGTCCAACGGGAGCGATTGCGGCTGGATTGATAACATCATCTTCCCACAAACACAGCATAGTGTAACATTTACCGTTAAATCGGGAGCAACACCCATCAGTGGGGCCACCATAGAGTTCAGCAATCAAACCCTTACCACCAATGCATCGGGTAAAGTTACCTTTACCGGAGTGCCCAGGGGGAAAGACAAACCCTATACCGTTTCAAAGGAAGGTTACCTCAACGCTTCAGGAAAGGTAAATGTGAAATACGTTGACGTAAACCTTTCGGTTGACATGGAACCATCGCCCAACTATTACAACGTTACGTTTAATGTGTCCGGCACCGATGGCCCGATTGAAGGGGCTTCCGTAACCATTGCCGGGCACGAACTGCAAACCAACAGCGCAGGAGAGGCTTACTTCGAGCAAATAGCAGAAGGTGTTCATACCTATACGGTTGATGCCGAGGGATATATTCCCGTTGAGGATGAACTGAATGTGGACGAGGACAAGGTGGTTGATGTTATTCTTGAACCTCATGTTGAACCATTCTCCGTTACCTTCCATGTTTCTAACCCGGGATCCAACCCCATTGAGGGGGCCGTGGTTACGCTCAATGGCACCTCGTCTATCACCAATAATCAGGGAGAGGTGGTTTTCTCCGAAGTTCTGCCCGGTGTTTATGCTTATTCTGTGGCAGCCGAAGGGTATATCCCAATTCAGGGAAATGTGGTGGTGGATATGGATAAAACTGTTGAGGTGATATTGGAAGTGGAAACTCATCCCTTCAACGTCATTTTCGTTGTGAAGAACAGCGAGGGACTGCCTGTTGCCGGGGCATTGGTACAGCTCGATGGCAAATCGGCCTCCACAAATCAGAACGGTAAGGCATTCTTCATGGAGGTTGAACCCGGTATTTATAACTACAGCGTGGAGGCTGCATCGTACAAAACAGTACAAGGAATCATCCTGGTGGACGATGATAAAAATGTTGAGATTACTTTAATGCCGCTTGACCCGCTATATTCCGTTACTTTCTATGTTTACGACAAGCAGAACCAACCCATTGAATCGGTATCGGTAACTTTTAACGATGAAAACATAGCTACCGATGCGAATGGCAAGGCGCTATTCGTCGATATTGAGGAGGGTGATTATAGCTATCGGGTGTCAATTGAGGGATTCCATGCGCAGGAGGGTAACGTTCATATCGAATCCGATACGACAATAATCATCAATCTCACACCTCAGGGGGTTCCCTTTATGACGAACAATTCTACTGTGGTTGAGATTTGGCCAAATCCATTTAGACAATGGTTGAACATAAGGGTTGCCGTACCCTCTACAGAAAGTATTGCCATTGATATTTACAGCATTACCGGACAGAAGGTTGGCACCATTGCATCGCCTACGGTTATAAACCGCGAGTCAACCTACCAATGGCAGGGATTCGGAGAATCGGGGCACCTGCTGCCCGGAGGTTTGTACGTTGTTAAAGTGATAACCGGCCAAGGGGTGATCTCGGAAAAAGTACTTTTCATGCCATAGGGTATTTTTGGTAGCAACGGTATTGTTTTTTTATACTTTTGTGGGGAATCGGAAGCGATTCCCCACTTTTTTATTCTTTGGTTAAAACTATGAAAATCAATCGGTTTTTTTATACCCTTGTTCTTTTTGCCATTTTTTCTGCCAATAGGGCATATGCCCAACCCGCCATCCCGCCCGAGAAGCCTAAACTTATAGTGCAAATAATCATCAGCCAAATGCGATACGATTACCTGCAGCGGTACTCTTCCAAAATCACTGATGATGGGTTGATGCACTTGGTAAACGAAGGAGCATTTTGCCGCAATGCGCGGTACAACTACCTGCTCACCCAGTCGTTACCCGGAATGGCTACCATATCAACGGGCTCAAACCCAAGCGTGCATGGCATCATTTCGGACAAATGGTTTTCGAGAATCAATGGGCAATCCGTTGATGCTGTGGCCGATGATAATGTTACAACCGTTGGCGGTAGCTTTTACAATGGAAAATATTCTCCAAAAAACTTAATAACCAGCACTTTGGGCGATGAGCTCCGCATGGTCGATCCCCGCTCGAAAGTAGTGGGGGTATCGTTGGATCCGGCTGCAGCCATACTTGCAACAGGCCACAATGCTAATGGGGTTTTCTGGATGGATGTTGAGCGGGGCAAATGGATAAGCAACAGCTATTATATCGACAGCCTTCCCAAATGGGTTGATACGCTTAATGCAAAGGGGTTTGCCGATTTGTACACCAATCGCGATTGGAGTTTAACCAATCCCCTCGATGAGTATTACGAAGCTGATATAGCCACCATAAAACAGCCTCAGGCCAAAAAGCGCATAGCTGATAAATTGAAAAGGCTGGCCGATGGGATTATTCTGGCCAAGAAACCTGCGCGCAACTACTCGCTTCTCCTCGAAACGCCATTTGGCATTACCTATACCAAGGATTTTGCCATTGCTGCCATAGTGGGAGAGGGGCTGGGTAAGGACGAACATACCGATTTAATCACCATTACCTTTACCCCAACCAAGCATATAGGGCAGAAATATGGTCCTCATTCCATTGAAATGGAGGATACCTACTTGAGGCTTGACAGGGAGATGGCCCATTTTCTTGCTTTCCTCAATAGTGAAGTAGGAAGGCATAACTACTTGCTGATACTAACATCCGACCAGGGGGTGGCAGCCACTCCGGATCATCTTGAAAAATCGAAAATTCCCGGTGGGTACTTCGACCCGCGACAAGCCATGGCGCTGCTTGGCAGTTATCTCAACATATCGTATGGTGTAGGGAATTGGGTTTTGGGCTACCACGAGAAGCAGCTTTTCCTTAACCGAAGGCTTATTGAGGATTCAAATCTGAACCTGTGGGATGTTCAAGACAAGGTGGCCGATTTTATGCTACAGTTTACAGGGATTGCCTATGCTGCAACGGGGCATACATTACAGTCGGCCAATTTTACCGAGGGTGTCTTTTCAAAGTTTCAGAACAGCTACAACCAACGGCGCTCAGGCGACGTGATTATCAATTTTGAGCCGGGGTGGGTTGAGCGCAATGGTCATATTACCTCTGCCAACTCGCCCTACAGTTACGATGCACATGTCCCCTTGATTTGGTACGGATGGCGCATCAAACGCCGCCAGGTGTTGAATCCGGTTGATATGACGGATATCGCACCAACCCTTTCCACTCTCATAGGGATAAGCTGGCCCAACGGTGCCACGGGTAAGCCCATTAAGGAGATTATTGAGAAAAATCCATAGGGTCCAACAGATGCATGGCAAAAATAACAGGAGCATGGAAAAAGGTCGATTTGCAGGTTGGCTTCCTGTTTAATATCATATTTAAATTACTGCCTTTTCCTTTGATAATTGGTTTTAAAACAGGAAATTTACATCGTTTTTTGGGACATTTTAATTTCTACCACATTATTTTATCATAAACACTTAAAAATTTTTCAACTATGGATGTAAATAAGTTGATGGCCGAGCTTGAAGCCAAGCACCCTGGCGAAAAGGAATTTTTACAGGCTGTTCACGAGGTTCTTGAGTCTGTTAAGGAGGTTTACGACAAGAATCCAAAATTCGAGAAGCACAAAATTATTGAGCGTATCGTTGAGCCCGATCGCGTTTTCATCTTCAAAGTACCCTGGGCTGATGATCAGGGCAACATTCATGTCAACATAGGATATCGCGTTCAGTTTAACGGAGCCATTGGCCCATACAAGGGAGGCATTCGTTTTCACCCCAGCGTAACCCTTTCTTCGCTTAAGTTTTTAGGTTTCGAACAAACCTTTAAAAATGCCCTTACAACACTGCCCATGGGTGGTGGTAAGGGAGGTAGCGATTTCAACGCAAAGGGTCGTAGCGACAATGAGATAATGCGTTTCTGCCAATCCTTTATGCTTGAGCTTTGGAAACACATTGGCCCCGAAACCGACGTTCCTGCAGGCGATATCGGTGTTGGTGCACGCGAGGTTGGCTACATGTACGGAATGTATAAGAAGTTGGCAGGCGACCATACCGGTGTATTCACGGGCAAAGGCCTAAACTGGGGGGGGTCGCTCGTTCGTCCTGAGGCTACCGGTTTTGGTGCCGTTTACTTCGTTAACCATATGCTTAAAACCCGTGGTATCGACATCAAAGGCAAGACCGTATCCATTTCAGGCTTTGGAAACGTTGCCTGGGGTGCCGCATTGAAAGCAACCGAACTGGGTGCAAAAGTGGTGGCCATTTCGGGTCCCGATGGTTACATTTACGACGAGGCAGGCGTTAGCGGAGAGAAAATTGACTATATGCTTGAGTTACGCCACTCCAATCAGGACATTGTGGCACCGTATGAAAAGAAATTCCCGGGTTCCAAATTCTTTGCAGGCAAAAAACCCTGGGAGGTAAAGGTTGATATTGCACTTCCCTGCGCAATCCAGAACGAGTTGAACGGAAATGATGCCGCAATGCTGGTAAAGAACGGAGTCACCTGCGTTGGCGAGGTATCCAACATGGGCTGTACTCCCGAGGCCATTGAAACATTCATTAAGGCCAAGATTCTGTTTGGCCCCGGTAAGGCGGTTAACGCAGGAGGAGTTGCCACTTCAGGTCTTGAAATGAGCCAGAACAGCCTTAAGATGAGTTGGACACGCGAAGAGGTTGACATGCGCCTGAAGCAGATTATGGAAAGCATTCACAAGGCATGCGTTGACCATGGAACCGGGAAGGATGGCTATATTAACTACGTTAAAGGAGCCAACATTGCAGGATTTATGAAGGTTGCCAACACCATGTGTGACTTGGGCCTGATCATGTAATGGTATTTTTTTATAAAAAACCGAGGGGGCTTTACTGCCCCCTTTTTTGTACCCATTTGCAAAAGATGCATATTTTTGCATAAAAATACTCAAAAACCATGGCAACAGCATCAATACTCTACCTGGGCCAACTGCGTACGCAGGCCATCCACAACCAGTCGGGCAACCGGCTTACCACCGATGCCCCCACAGATAATCAGGGGAAGGGAGAATTCTTTTCGCCCACCGACCTGCTGGCAACAAGCTTGGGCTCGTGTATGCTAACCATAATGGGCATATCGGCCATCACCCACGGTTTTAATATCGATGGGACGAAGGTTGAGGTGCAAAAAATTATGGGAACAAACCCCCGAAGGGTGGTGGAGGTGGTAGTGGAGCTAACCTTCCCGCATAACAACTACACCCCAAAGGAGCGTAAATTGCTCCAGTTGGCTGCCAAGGAGTGTCCCGTGGCCAACAGCCTTCATCCCGATCTTAAGCAAACCGTTAAGTTCAACTTTGCAGAGTAGCGTTCTCGCAATCCTTATCAAGCCGAAAACTCAGACTAACTTTTGGTTAGAAAGTTGTTACTCTATTGATAAAACAAGGAAAATGCAAGAATGGATAAAGAAGAGGTTATAAATAAAGTAAAAGAATACAGTATTTTGCTTAAAGAGCACATACCTCTTGAGAAAATATATTTATTCGGGTCGTATGCCACAAATACTAATCGAATGGATAGCGATATTGATGTAGCTATTGTTGTGAAAAAAATTGAGGGAGACTACTTTACAATTCAACCTTTGTTGTGGAAGTTGAGGAGACAAATTGACCATAGAATTGAACCAATACTAATAGAAAGGGATAATGACCAGGGTGGATTTCTTGCTGAAATTCAAAGAAATGGAATTGAAATAACAAAAAGGTCTTTAGTTCCATAATTCCATTGCGGAGGCGAATTTAAAAAACAAATCGGGGCGAACCCGCAGGGCCGCCCCGATTCTATTTAGATATTAACACTCAATTCTAAAGGTACTCCTCCATGGGTGCACAGGAGCACACCAGATTGCGATCGCCATAGCCCGAATCGATTTTTCCCACTGCTGGCCAAAACTTGTTGTTGGCAATCCACGGTAGCGGGAATGCAGCTTTCCTGCGATTGTATGCATGGTTCCACTGGTCATCCGATACCTCCTCAACAGTATGCGGTGCATTCTTAATCACATTGTCCTCTTTATCGGCCGTTCCTGCCTTAATCTCCTCCAGTTCTTTCCGTATCTCAATCATGGTTTCCACAAAACGGTCCAGTTCCTGCAGCGATTCACTCTCGGTGGGCTCCACCATCAGGGTTTCGTGAACGGGGAATGATACCGTGGGAGCATGAAAACCGTAATCCATAAGCCTTCGCGCAATATCTCCGGCCTCAACGCCGTAGGTTTGCTTAAAGTGGCGGCAGTCTAAAATCATCTCGTGGGCCACACGACCTGTTTGACCGGTGTATAGTACCTCGAAATGCCCTTTTAGCTTAACAGTCATGTAGTTGGCATTCAGGATGGCCATCTCTGTGGCATACTTGAGCCCCTTGGCACCAAGCATAAGGATATATCCAAAGGTGATGGGCAGTATGCTGGCACTGCCAAATGGTGCGGCAGCAACGGCAGAAATCCCCTTATCGCCTCCGGTTTTCACCACGGGATGCGAGGGCAGGAATGGCACCAGATGCTTGGCCACGCCAATGGGTCCAACGCCGGGACCTCCTCCGCCATGCGGTATCGCAAAGGTTTTGTGCAGATTCAAGTGGCATACGTCGGCACCGATAAATCCCGGACTGGTAAGCCCCACCTGAGCATTCATGTTGGCACCATCCATGTACACCTGTCCGCCATTGTCGTGAATAATCTTGATCATCTCCTTAATATCGGCCTCAAACACTCCGTGGGTGGATGGATAGGTAACCATAAAGCTGGACAGGTTATCGCGATGCTGCTCGGCTTTGGCTTTCAAATCGTCAAGCGAGATATTGCCCTTGTCATCGCAGGCTACCACAACCACTTCCATGCCTGCCATCGCGGCAGTGGCGGGATTGGTACCGTGTGCCGAAGCGGGGATAAGCACCACGTTGCGGTGCCCCTCACCACGGCTGATGTGGTACTGGCGAATGACCATGATGCCCGCATACTCGCCCGCAGCGCCCGAGTTGGGCTGGAACGACATGGCGGCAAAGCCGGTGATTTCGGCTAAGAGAGTCCCCAGCTCATCAATGATTTCGAGGTACCCCTGCGCCTGGTCGGATGGCACAAACGGATGGATGCCACCAATCTCGGGCCAACTCAGGGGCAGCATCTCGGTGGCCGCGTTGAGCTTCATGGTACAGCTGCCCAGCGAAATCATGCTGTGGGTAAGCGATATATCCTTGCGTTCCAGCTTCTTAATGTAGCGCATCATCTCCGACTCGGAGTGGAACATGTTGAATACCTTACCAGTAAGATATGCCGATTTTCGCTTCAGGTTAGCAGGAATGGCATCAACCTCTGCAATGGATTCTATCTGCTTTGCAGGCTTGGATGCGGCCTGGGCAAAAATGGCGATGATATCGTTGACATCGGCCACCGAGGTCAGCTCGTCGGTGCTGATGCCGATGGTGCCATTGGGTTTATAGTTGAAGTTAATCTCCTTGCCTAACGCAATGGTTCTGATGGTATCGGTAGAAATGCCGGATGGCAGCTCAATTTCGATGGTATCGAAAATATTCTTCACATTCTGCTTGTAGCCAAGTGCTTCGATTGCCTTTGCAAGGGTGACAGCCGCGCTATGGGCATGCTGTGCAACTTTTTTAATGCCCTCGGGGCCCTTGTAAACGGCATACATACCCGCCATGGTGGCCAGTAGTGCCTGGGCGGTGCAGATATTTGAAGTTGCACGCTCGCGCTTGATATGCTGCTCGCGGGTTTGGAGAGCCATACGCAGTGCCTTGTTGCCATGCTTATCAACAGAAACCCCAATGATACGGCCGGGGATATTCCTTTTGTATTCATCCTTGGTGGCCAAATATCCTGCATGGGGTCCGCCAAAGCCCATGGGAATACCCAAACGCTGGGTGGAGCCAACCACGATATCGGCACCCCACTCGCCCGGAGGGGTAATCAGGGCAAGGGCGAGGATATCGGCAATGACCGTAACGAAAAGTCCGGCTTCCTTGGCCCGGGCAGCGAAAGCTGCATAATCGCGAATGTTGCCCTTGGCCGAGGGGTACTGAACCACAACACCGTACTCCTTGCCGGTAAACTGATACTCACTGTAGCATCCGGTTACCACCTTTATGCCCAGCGGAGTGGCACGGGTTTCAATCACCTCAAGGTTTTGCGGAAATACGTCGCTATCCACAAACACCACATTGCGTTCCTCTTTCACGGCTTGCCGTGAGCGGAGGTTGAACATCATAATCATGGCCTCGGCAGCTGCCGTGGACTCGTCCAACAGCGAAGCGTTGGCAATCTCCATCCCCGTTAGGTCCATCACTACGGTTTGGAAGTTGAGCAGTGCCTCAAGACGGCCCTGGCTAATCTCGGCCTGGTAGGGCGTGTAGGATGTGTACCACGACGGGTTCTCAAGGATATTGCGAAGTATCACCGATGGCGTATGGGTATTGTAGTATCCCATGCCGATGAATGAACGGTAAAGCTTATTTTTTGCCGCCATCCCCCTGATTTTATTAAGGTACTCATGCTCGGTGAGGGGTTCGGGCAGGTTCTGCATGCCCTTCATCCTGATATCCCTGGGCACGGTTTGGTCAATCAGCTCATCCAGTGATTTTACCCCAACAGCCTTAAGCATTTCGGGCAGTTCGCTTTCGCGCGGGCCAATGTGGCGATTTACAAAACATTCAGATTTCATATTTCGGTACTTAATAAGTTAGTATGTTTTTATGCCGTTAAAATTTGATTGCGTCAATACCATTTTGGCAATAATTTCGATGTAAATTTAGATAATTGGTTACAATTTATCGGGTGTTTTTCTCATTACAGCTAATAATATTACAAACAACGTTACAATCCCTATTGTTTTTGAAGGAAGGGATTATTCTTCCTCTCGTAACCAATGGTGGAACTGTCGCCATGTCCGGGAAATACCTTCACCTCATCGCCCAAGGGCAGGATGCGGGTAATTATGCTGTCAATTAGTATATCATAACTCCCTCCCGGGAGGTCGGTGCGGCCTATGGAGCCGTTGAACAGGGTATCGCCGGTCAGGATGAAATTCCCTGCCTTGGTGTAAAGGCATATTCCCCCAAGGGAGTGCCCTGGTGTGTGAATAACCCGAAGGTGCGAATTGCCAAAGCTAATGGTATCGTCATGGTTAAGCGATTGGTCCAATGAGGGGACGCTATCAACGGACAATCCGAACATCAGTGCATGGGTTTGTGCCGTCTGGATTAGCATTAGGTCTTCGAAGTTACCGGCCAACGGGATGCCGTACTTCTCCTTCACAAAACCATTGCCCAGTACGTGATCCACATGCCCGTGGGTGTTGATGGCCAATCTGGGCGTAAGCCCATGTGATTCGATGAAATTGGTCAACTCTTCCTGCTCACCATCGGTGTAGCAGCCCGCATCAACTATCACGCATTCAAGGGTCTCGTCGAAAAGGACGTAGGTGTTTTCCTGAAAAGGGTTGAAGACAAACTGTTTGAGCTGTATCATGGTTCAAATATTTTTCAATGGTTAGCGCTGTGTTCCCTTCAGCATGGGTACAAAGATAAACCGCCCATGGGCGGTTACCCTGGTTTCGGTTGGCGATATTTTTTCCACCAATGTCATGTCCTGCCCCATGGTATCGCCCAGGGGAAGTACCATGCGCCCTCCTACCTCCAGCTGGTCAACCAATGCCTGAGGGATTTCGGGGGCTGCTGCGGTTATCAGTATCTTGGCATAGGGGCCGTACGATGGTTTGCCCTGGTAACCATCGCCATAGAAAAAGTGGGGGTTATAGCCCATCTGCTCAAGCAGAGCCTTGGACTTCAGGTAGAGTTCCCTCTGCCTTTCGATGGTGTAAACCCGCGCTCCCATCTCCAGCAGTACGGCCGTTTGGTATCCCGAGCCTGTCCCAATTTCCAGCACCTTATCCATGGGCCGCACCTCCAGCAGCTGGGTTTGAAAGGCCACCGTGTAGGGTTGCGAAATGGTTTGCCCTGCACCGATGGGGAATGCCGAATCCTTGTATGAAAAGTTGATAAACCCGCTTTCCATGAAAAGGTGCCTTGGCACTTTACCAATGGCAGCAAGCACCCTCTCATCGGTGATGCCCTTGCGGCTGATCTCCTCAACCAGCTTGGCACGCAACCCCTTGTGCCTGTATGAGTCTTCCAGCTTACCCATCATGCTGACGTTGTTCAATGCGCAAATATAGCTTCAAAGAAAGGAACTACCCAAAAAAGGTTGCGAGCATTTCACACACGCTCTAGGTTTGACTTGGAGTCAAGTCTTGAGCCTCTATCAAATCTGTAAATTCGCGAATCTGCAAATTTGCGAATCCTCGAATCCACAATTTAATAGTACCTCAGGGGCGTAGCCCCATAATCTTCGTAGAATGTTACAATGGAATAGAACAACAAGGGGCGTTAGCCCTTAAATCATTTGCAGAAGAGATACATAGCATAATAATCAAACCCCGTAGTCCCGACAATAAAGATGTCGGGATGGCATTATGATATATGATCGATAATATCGCCCCTACAGGGCTTTTTTATAAACCCATTTTTGCTACCATCCCGATCGCGATCGGGATTTCGCCCCTACGGGGCTTTTGAGATGCAGCACAATAGGTCCCGCAGGGCTCTGCGCAGCCAATCATTGAACAGGTTTAATGTTGCGGTGCTCTGCGCCTTATGTTTGGGCTATCAGTCTAGGTCTAAAGGGTATGGAATCCTGTAACGAGCAAAAAGGATGAAGCATTAGGATTTTGCGATTGGTACAGCCGATACTTTTTGTAGATTTGTCAGCATATTGTGATAACCAACTCAAAGAGCAAAACTATGAGCACTATAAGGCGAATTTACATAGGATTGGCCATTACGGCAACAGTTTTTATGCTTTCCATAGTAGTTTCCAAATGGTATGACACGGGAATAGATTTTATACCCAACTCGTTTGTCACCCACACCGCCATGCTGATCCTATCCATTCTGGTGATTATCCTTTTCGGTCCACAGGTAAACTACGCCATCAAATGGCCTTCTCTGCGCAAAACGCTGATGCCCATACTTCTCGGAATCGTTGTTAGCATCGCCGTCAATATTATTTTAACGGTAATCACCAACGCCATTGGAGGAAAAGTGGAAGCTCATCCGGTATTGGCAAAAATATCCCCATTGCAAACTTTCCTCTTCGTGTTTATCTATGCAAGCATTGCCGAGGAGATGCTGTTCAGGGGCTTCCTGCAGAATATCCTTAAACCTTTGGCAAGCAAAGGGATATCAATATCCGGCCGCAAGATATCACTCCCCGTTATTATCAGCGCTGTACTATTCGGTTTATCGCACCTGATTTTACTCACAGCAGGCTCGGGTGCGATATTCGTTGCAAGGATCGTGATTTTTACCATGACGCTGGGGGTTGTGGCGGGGTACTATCAGGAAAAGTACAACAACAACGCTTTTGCCATTATCGTCCACATGTCGGGCAACCTGATGGGAGTGGTGGGCTCGCTGCTGATGAGCCTCAACCCCCAATAGCAATCAACGATTGCACCAATTTTTCAGGCCGTTAATGGTATATGGTGATTATGGAGAAAGGGTGGTTACGATGGCAGTCAGCTGACAATTATTCAAAACAAAAACGGCAATGTATTGTATTACTGTGTATCTTTGAAATAAGCATAACATCTACAAAACATAACAAACCTATAAAGTAAAGGAGATTAACACTATGGCAAGAGAAATTAAGAAGAATGTCTATTTGCTGAAGGCCGCCGATTGGAACAGGCGGTTGTTCGACTCGCTGATTCCCCTGCCCGATGGCACCAGCTACAATGCCTATTTGATTAAGGGAAGTCAGAAAACGGTGCTTATCGACACCGTTGACCCCGCCCTGGCCGACGTGCTGTTCGAACACCTTAAAGGGGTGGATAGGATTGATTACATCGTATCGCTCCATGCCGAGCAGGACCACTCGGGTACCATACCGCAGGTTTTGGAAAAGTATCCCGAAGCCAAGGTGGTGACATCACCCAAGGGGAAAGAGCTGCTCATTACCCATTTGCTAATTGCCGACGATAAATTCATAACGGTTGAGGATGGCGAGGAACTTTCGCTGGGCGACAAGACCTTGAAATTCATCCATTTTCCATGGGTACACTGGCCCGAAACCATGTTGGCCTACATGAAAGAGGAGAAGATGCTATTCTCCTGCGACTTTTTGGGGTCGCATCTGGCCACCACCGACATGTATGTATCCGACGAGTGTCAGGTGTACGAGGCTGCCAAGCGGTATTTCGCCGAGATTATGATGCCGTTCAGGGCCATCATCAAGAAGAACTTCCCCAAGCTGGATGGCTACGACATTGCCATTGTGGCACCAAGCCACGGGCCCATGTACGATAATCCCAAATTTATCATCGATGCCTACAACGATTGGCTATCGGATACTCCCAAGAATATGGTTGTGGTGCCCTACATATCCATGCATGGCAGCGTTGAGAGAATGGTGAATCACCTTATCGATACGCTGGAAAACAAGGGTGTGAAAGCCTACAAATTCGATCTATCCGTTACCGATATCGGTAAACTGGCCATTACCCTTGTGGATGCCGCCACCATTGTGGTTGGCACACCCACAGTGCTGGGCGAGCCGCATCCGGTGATTGCCTATGCAGCCAAGCTGGCCAACGCACTCAAGCCCAAGGCAACCTTTGTGTCGGTGATGGCGTCCTACGCATGGGGTGGCAAAGCCATTGAAAAGGTGGCCGAGATGATTCCCAACATCAAGGCTGAGCTGCTTGAACCCGTGCTTGTAAAGGGCTATCCCAAGGCCGATGATCTGATTGCCATAGAAAGATTGGCCAACGAAATATTTACCAAACATTCAAATAATAAATTGCAGCCATAGCCGTTAAAACTTTTAGAGGATTGGCAGTGGCGGTTTACTGATTTGTTTGGAAATCAGCCTTTTTTGGTATTGGTATGCCTGAATGGCAAGCAAAATCAGTGTAAAATACCGATTCCATTGAAACAAGTATTGAATCGGGGTAGGAGAGGACATTGCCGGATAAATGAAGTTTTTCAGCAGGATTAAAAAAATTAGCCGGTGAATAAAAGGCTTCATACTTTCAAGTACATTCTATTCGATTTATTAGGAACATCCGTTGCCTGGTTCCTATTCCACGTGTACAGAAAGGAGGTAATTGAGCCTAAGGTTTTTGGCGAGTTTGCCCGGTTCGATGTGGGAATAAATGTGATACTTGGGCTTATCCTCCTGCCCTTTTTCTGGTTATTCCTCTTTTATGTCAATGGCTTTTACAAGGATATTTACCGTCGGTCGAGGTTAAAACAGCTGGGAGCGAGTATTCTGGTCAACTTCTTTGGCGTTCTAATCATTTTCTTCATGCTGTTGCTCGACGATTACGTGGCCAGCTACAAGAATTACTACCAGATGTTCCTTATGCTTTTTGCCCTTCAGTTTACCTTTACCTATTTCCCCCGTTTAATCATTACCTCAGCAACCATCCGTAAGATCAGGAAAGGGATAATCGGTTTCCCCACCATCATTGTTGGCGACGACGAGCGGGCACTGGAGCTATACAACGACATTACGAATCAGCCCAAATTGGGAGGAAACAGGATAATCGGATTTGTGAGCACCGGATTTAGAGATGAGCTGTCGCTGAATGGCATTACGCCGCATTTGGGAACTTACTCAACCCTAAGGAATATCATACAAGAACACAACGTTGAGGAGGTTTTAATAGCCATAGAGAACAGCGACAACAAGGTTGTCTCCCGGATAACCAACGACCTGATTGGACTTGATGTGATTGTCAAAGCCATCCCCAGCCTTTACGATATGCTGACAGGGAGGGTTAAGATGACTGCAATTTTTGGAACTCCCCTGATTCAGGTTTCTTTCGATCTTATGCCCATGTGGCAGCAAAAGCTTAAACTCCTTTTCGACTTCACCTTCTCGCTATTGGCATTGATAGTTTTTAGCCCTTTAATCCTTGTTATTTCACTAATCATTAAAATCACATCCAAAGGGCCTGTACTTTTCAAGCAGGAGAGGATTGGTCGCTACGGCAAGCCGTTTATCCTCTACAAATTCCGCTCCATGTACATCAATGCCGAAGCCAATGGGCCCGCCCTGTCGAGCAAGGATGACGACAGGATAACGCCCATCGGAAGATTTTTGCGTAAAACGAGGCTGGATGAGATACCCAATTTCTACAATGTGATCAAGGGCGATATGTCGCTGGTTGGACCTCGCCCCGAGCGCCTGTTTTTCATTGAGCAAATTGTCGAAAAGGCACCACATTATCTTCATCTGCAGAAGGTTAAGCCTGGAATTACCTCGTGGGGACAGGTTAAATACGGCTATGCCGAGAATGTGGATCAGATGGTGCAGCGCCTTAAATTCGACCTGCTTTACATTGAGAATATGACCCTTTTTGTGGATTTTAAAATTTTAATCTATACCCTGATTACCGTTTTCAGGGGGAAAGGCGTTTAGCCTTTTTGCTTCGGATTAAATTACCCGATAAACCAAAAAAATGCCATCCATCCGTGGTTACTGACGTTCTACGGTCAATCCGTTGTTGTAAACGTATTTTATCAATCCGTATTTTTTGGCCACAAATATCTCTTTCACGGTAAATGGTCCCCAATCGGCTTCGAAATCTCTTAAAGTAAAATGGAGTACACCGGCATACTGAGCCTGATTAACGGTATATGAATCTAAAA
>JAKQEF010000109.1 GCA_029558675.1 Bacteroidota bacterium
GATGGAAAAAGTCAGAAGAACAGATGTTCAAAGAACTAGTGTTTTTGTTGAAACGAGAATAACTCACAAAACGAGTTATTTCCCGTTCCAACAAAACATCATTATCATTATGTTAAAAAAATTCATAGTCTAGAGCCTTAATAATAGCCAACTATTTATTTCATAAATCAATACGTAAGCAAATTTTTGAACTAACCATTCGATAAAATAATTAGTTAAAAATCTGTTTTTTTCGCTTAAAAATTATGTCCATAAGGTTTAATTATTTGGTTGATCGTTTGCAATTAAACCGGATATTACCCTGAAAGAAAAAGGAATGCAATCATAGGTGCAGATTTTCGTTGCCACCACCGAAGTATTCTTCGAAAAAGGGATGGACAGCGCACGGATGTGAGAGAAAGACGATAGGGCGGAAATAATTAAGTTCCTTCTGCATTAATCCTTGCATTACAAAAAATGGAGTTTCGTCTATGCTTATTAAATGTTTGCCAACATTTGGAATAAGTACATCACAAACTGTCGTGTTGGAGTACCAAAAGGCTTAAGGCAACTTAACTTTAACGCAAAATAGCCCTTACAGCCATGCATAAAAAAATCCTTGCTCTACTTCTATTAGCCTGGGTTTTTAACCAGGGCCTTAACGCTCAGGACAGGGATACCCTGCCTGCATTTATTACCTATTCGTATATCCCTGCACTGAAGTGGAATGTGACAAATTTAAATCACTTAACTTTCCCCTCTAGTAGTAAACTTTACAGAGAACTATATTTAGATTACACTTTTAATCACAATGCCCTTTCTTCCATTGAGGGGAATTTTGGCATAAAACGGATAGGGCTGCGAATGGGTGTTTCTGTAAATATGGACAACAATCTCATTGGGAAAGCATCCAAATACGGAGGGTATTTGGGCTATAAAAACTTTTGGCTTCGGTTGCAAATCGGGAATATTTCAGGCTCCCTAAACTGGACGGGAGAGAATGTGGGAGGGTTTTTAACCACCTGCCAATTCACCGGTAAATACACCAATATCGAGCTGCTTAAAACTTCCGGCATGTACAAGTATTGGAAGGGGGGTGCTCAGGCAAACAAGCCCTTTGGAACTTTTTACGGCTTTGGATATACCACACTATCCTTTCCCTTTGAGTTTGAGACAACAGTGAAGCCTGTAGGGAGTGAGTATCCATTGTATGGTACCCCATTTTACGACCCTAACTTTAAAACGAGCTATTATACACTCCTGGTTGGGTGGGATATGCTTAGGCAGCTTTGCCACACAGGAGGAAAGTCAGGCTTTTATACTAACCCCGCACTACGTTTTAGCTTGTATGCGAATTGCAATATTAAATTCGGATTAGGCACGGGTACTCTTTCCGATATAGGCGTAAACAATGCCCATGCACAAAATCCCGGATATACATTGGTGAAAACTAAGTCATTCATGTTCTGGGGCGGGCAGACTATTTCTGCAGGATTTAGGTATTACTATTCAAACAGAAATTTTTTTTCCTTGCCGCTGTGGGGTATGATTTGGAATGGTTCGCTCTAATGGCAAGCCGATTGATCTATTCAAATACCGATTTGGGGTACCAAATTGAACCTGTCATTGTTAACCACGGATTCTCAGCAAAGGTTAGTATAGCATATAATAGAGACTGGAAATAATGAGTAGGATAACAATTGTGGCATTTTTTATCAAAGATTGAATCTACTTTATTTATCAGTCAATGCTCCTTTTCACGTACCAAAGGGTTATGATTTCGTTTCACGTTTCACGAAATATGAATCACCACCATTAACCATTCAGTTAAAATAGTTGGTTAAAAATTTGCTTTTATAGTTTTGGTCGTTGTATCTTTGTCCAAACGGTTTAACCATATGGTAAAATTTTAAAACCAATATACCCATGACAGAACTGGAAAAACAGACCGAGGAGAAGATATTTGAAGCGGCCACAGACGTGTTTATTGAAAAGGGAATGGACGGTGCGCGAATGCAGGAGATAGCCGATAGGGCTGGCATAAATAAAGCTCTGCTGCACTATTACTACCGCTCCAAGGAGAAACTATTCGATGCGGTTTTCACTATCATTGCCAAGCAGATGCTCAAGCGGTTTGCCCCGGTATTCGACGAGAACCTTACGCTGGAGGAGAAAATCAGGTTCTACTATCAGCAGCAAACCGATTTTATGAAGAGAAGCCCAAGGCTTCCCCTTTTTATTCTCAACGAGGTGAGTCGAAACCCGCAACGGGTAAAGAATGTGCTGAAGCACCTGGACCATACCAACCTGCTAAAAATACTTGAAGAACAGCATGGCGATGAATTTGCGAGATACAAAATAAACAGGGAAACACTTCCGCAGATTATGACCTCCATTGCGGCCATGAGCATATTTCCATTTGTGGCTAAGCCCATAATAGAGGCAATATTCGAGAAGTTTGGTACCAATTTCAACGAGTATATTGAGCGAAGGGTTGATTTTGCAACCGCTTTTACTTATAATGCTATTAAAAGCAGAGAAAAATAATGGCCATGAAAAGGTTACAAGCAATCATTATATTAATGCACTTGGGCTATTCCATTGCACTTTCGCAGCGAGTTGTTACTATTGGCGAATGCTATAGCGGTGCCTATACTGTGACTCCCCTTAATGCCGAAAAGGGGATTTACGAACGCATGGCTCAGCTAAAGGAGGGGAATGCCACCAAAAATTGGTTCCCCACAGTGGATATCAATGGCAACTTTGCATACCACTCGGAGGTGGTGGACTTGGATGAGCTGATGGGAATACTACCACTTCCCCAACCACCCGAAGGATTAGCGTCTATTCCCCATGAGCAGTATAGGGTTACGCTTGATGTGACCCAAACCTTATACGATGGGGGCGCCGTGCGTAGCGCACGTTTGCTTGAGCAGGCTACCGGCAGGGTCAATCAGGCGCAAACAGAGGTTGACCTGTATGATTTGCGCAGCCGAATAAACGGCTACTACTTCAACCTGCTGCTACTGAGTAGGCAAAGAGAAGTGTTGAACAGCCATCTGGAAGTTGTGAGGAAAAGGATTTTATCGGCGGAGTCGGCGGTGGGGAGTGGGGTGGCACTTAAATCGGATGTGGATGCGCTGGAGGCGGAGAGGATTAAGCTGCAGCAGCAGCTTACCGAGAATGCCATTGGCATGGATGCCATGCGGAGAATCCTGTCGGGATACACAGGGATAGAGTTTGATGCATCTACCAGTCCGGCTATTCCCGTTGTGGACTGGCCACCCGATGAGGAGATTTCAAGACCCGAGTTGCACCTGCTGGATATCCGCAGCGAGCAGCTGGAGGCGTCGAAACTTCTGCTTAGAAGCAATAGAATGCCCAAGGCCTTTGGGTTTGCATCGCTGGGGTATGGCAATCCGCCGGGAAACAATTTTTTTAAAACAGAAGCCGAGCCATTCTATGTGGTGGGGGCAGGGGTTAAGTGGAATATTTTCGATTGGAACAGGGCAAGGAACGAAAGGCAAGTCATTTCTTATCAGCAGGATTTACTGAATGTCAGGAAGAATGACATCATCGACAACCTGCGGCACTTGCTTGATGCCAAGAGAGCCGAGATTGAGAGCCTGGAGGCACTGGTGAAATCGGACGAGGAGTTGCTGGAGCTAAGGAAACGCATACGGGAGACGGCTGAAGCAAAGTTTGAGAATGGGGTGATTACCTCCACCGACTATCTGAATGAGCTGAATGCCGAGAGGCAGTCATTGCTTAGCCAACAGATACACATGGTCAATCTAGGCAAGGGCAAAGTGGAATACATGAATATTTGCGGAAAACATTTATCAGAATAAAAATTGAAGATATGAAGGCTAAATATTTGATTTTTGGAGCATTGGGAGTGCTTGCGGGGTGCTCGGGCAATGGCAATCTGGCCGATGCCTACGGCACTTTCGAGGCCACCGAGGTGATGGTTTCGGCCGAAACCAGTGGGCGCATCCTGAAATTTGACGTGAGCAAGGGCCAAGATGTGGAGCGCGGAGCGCTGATAGCCCTTGTGGATACCACCCTGTTTCACCTGCAGGGTGCTGAGATAGATGCGGGCATACGGAGTGTAGCCACCCGTTTGGCATCCATTGATGCGCAGAATGAAATTTTAAACCAGCAGATTGCCAACCTGAACATCAATGTGGCGCGTACCGAGAATATGCTCAAGAGCGATGCCGCCACCCAGAAGCAGTACGACGACCTGGTGGGACAGGTGGCGGTGCTGGAAAAGCAGATTGCCGCCAATCGAACGCAGAAATCGTCCATACTCTCGGAGATGGCAGTATATGAAGCCAAGAAAGGCACTGTGAGAGAACAGATTGTTCGTAGTCGTGTGGTGAGCCCCATGTGGGGTACGGTGGTGGAGAAGTATGTCGAGGAGGGTGAGGTAACGGCTGCTGGACGACCACTGGTGAAAGTGGCCGACCTATCGGTGATGAAGCTGAAGGTGTACGTAAGCGGTGCACAGTTGGGCAACGTGAAGTTGGGGCAGGAGTGTACCGTGAGAGTTGATAATGGCGAGAAGGAGTACCAATCGTTTACGGGCAGGGTGAGCCATATTGCCCAACGGGCCGAATTTACTCCCAAGATTATCCAAACCAAGGAATCGCGCGTAACGCTGGTATATGCCGTTACCATTGATGTGGCCAATGATGGAACCATAAAATCGGGGATGCCCGGCGAGGCAATATTCTAAATGGCAGATAAAGTGGTCATACGGGCAGAGGATGTGGGCAAGCACTTCGGCAAGTTGCATGCCCTGAGGGGTATCAACCTGGAAGTGAATCGAGGCGAGATATTTGGACTTATCGGCCCCGATGGGGCCGGAAAGACCACCCTTTTCAGGCTTATCACCACCCTGCTCACACCCGACTCGGGCTCGCTCACCGTGCTGGGGCTCGATGTGGTGACGCAATACCGCGAGCTGCGCAGACAGATTGGCTATATGCCCGGCCGCTTTAGCCTGTACCACGACTTGACAGTGGAGGAGAACCTGAACTTCTACGCCACGGTGTTTGGCACCACGGTGAAGGAGAACTACACCCTGATTGCCGACATCTACTCGCACATAGAGCCGTTCCGCAGACGGCCGGCAGGCAAACTGTCTGGTGGCATGAAACAGAAGTTGGCACTCTCGTGCGCATTGATACACCGCCCCGCCCTGCTGGTGTTAGACGAGCCCACCACTGGGGTGGATGCCGTTTCGAGGGTTGAGTTTTGGGAACTGCTCAGGGGGCTTAGGGAGCATGGCATCACCACCGTGGTTTCCACTCCCTACATGGACGAGGCCATGCGTTGCGACAGGGTGGCACTTATCCAAAGCGGGCAGCTGCTCTCCATTGACACGCCCACGGCCATTATGGAAGGCTTTACCGGGAAACTATACAGCGTGCGAGCAGAAGAAAACTACAGCCTTATCATGGCCCTAAGGGCCAATCCCCATGTGCACACCGCCCATCCCTTTGGCAGTTCGGTGCATGTTACGTTCAATACCGAGGGTTACCACGCCACCCTGCCCCAATATTTACATGAAAAGGGGATAGAAAATGTAACCATAGAGCCCATAAGCCCCGGTATTGAGGATAGATTTTTGGAACTAATGGAGAGAGAGCCATGAGAGAAGTGGTGATAAGGGTAGAGAACCTGGTGAAACGCTTTGGCAATTTTGTGGCCAATGACCACCTGAACTTCGAGGTGTACGAAGGCGAAATATTTGGCTTTCTGGGTGCCAACGGCGCTGGGAAAACCACTGCACTGCGCATTCTCTCGGGGCTTTCGAGCCCCACCAGCGGGAATGTGATGGTGGCGGGCTTCGATGCCAAGAGGCAGGGCGAAAAGATAAAGCGAAACATCGGCTACATGTGCCAGCGGTTCTCGCTGTACAACGACCTGACCGTGAGGGAGAACATTACTCTTTACGGAGGGATTTACGGCATGAGCAGCGGTTTGATAAAACAGCGAATTGATGAGTTGTTAAGGCAATTGGAGTTTGAAGAGTATGCCGATAGGCTGATTGGGGGTTTACCCCTTGGGCTGAAGCAGAAGCTGGCATTCTCGGTGGCCATATTCCACGAACCCAAGATTGTGTTCCTAGACGAGCCCACGGGGGGCGTTGACCCCATTGCCCGCCGTCAGTTTTGGGAAGAGATATACGCCGCCGCGGCGCGGGGCATCACAGTGTTTGTTACTACCCACTATATGGACGAGGCCGAGTATTGCGACAGGGTGTGCATTATGGATCAGGGGCGTATTGTGGCCATTGGTACCCCCACCGCATTGAAGCAAAAATATGGTGCATCATCCATTGAGGATTTATTCGTTGGCATAGCACGACCAAATGCACAAAAGGAATGAGACGATTATTGGGATTCATAACGAAAGAGTTCATACATATTTTCAGAGATCTACGAACCCTGATTGTACTGTTCGGTATTCCGGTTACACAGATACTGCTATTTGGATATGTAATAACGATGGAGATTAACGACTCCAGCATTGCTATTCTCGACCTATCGAAGGATGAAGTATCTCTTAATTTGTCGGACAGGTTATGCTCTTCGGGTTTCTTCAGGCAAAAGGAGAATTTAAACGGCTACGATGATATTGAACGTGTATTGCGCAGCGGGAAGGTAAAAGCGGTTGTAGTGTTTGGCGAGGGGTTTGGATGCGATTTGATTACCCGAGGAAAGGCCTCCATGAGCATCATTGCCGATGGTACTGAACCCAACTATGCCACCCTTGTTTGTAATTACATAACTGCCATTGTGAATGACTTTAGCCGGGAGCAAAATGAGGTAGAGACCGGAACGGTATTTCTACTACAGCCTGAGGTGCGGATGTTCTTCAACCCTGAGTTGAAAGACCAGTTTATGTTTGTACCTGGTGTGATGGCATACGTGCTAATTATCATCTGTGCACTTATGACCTCCATTACCATAACCCGCGAGAAGGAGTTTGGAACCATGGAGGCGCTGCTGGTATCGCCCCTCAGGGCTGGTCATATAATCGTTGGTAAGGTGGTGCCATACATGGTGCTATCATTTGTAACCCTTGTAGTAATCCTGTGGGTATCGTGGTTGGTTTTTGAACTACCCATTAGAGGCAGTTTGGGACTACTTATCGGCATTAGCATGCTCTACATCCTTCTGGGGCTATCGTTGGGTATTTTCATCTCCACCATATCTAAGAATATGCAGCAGGCCATTTTCATTTCGCTCATGTCGTTGCTGCTTCCCACCATTATCCTTTCAGGATTTATTTTTCCTGTCGAGAATATGCCCAAGGCGTACGATGTAGCGTCCTATTTAGTGCCTTCGAAATATTACCTTATCGCCATCAAGAATATTATGATTAAAGGGCTGGGAATTGGCTATGTATGGAAAGAGACTCTGGCTATGTGCTTTATGTCTGCCATTTTTATTTTACTGAGTATCAAAAACTTTAAGGAAAGACTGCAGTAGAAGGGGGATTATCGCTATGAGAACAGTGCTATATCTGATACGAAAGGAGTTTAAGCAGATTTTCCGCGATGTGTTTCTTGGAAAGGCCATCATTGCCATTCCCATTGTTCAGCTGCTCATTTTTGTTCCTGCTGTTACGCTGGAAATAAAACGGGTGAACCTTTGTATTATTGACAGGGATATGACTTCGTACTCCAGAGGGTTGCTTGAGGGGATTCAGGCGTCGGGCGTATTCCGTATTAAACAGTTAACTCTGGCAGAGGATGAGGCTTACAGCCTATTGAATAGCAATAAGAGCGATATGGTTATACATATCCCTTTGGGATTTGGCAAGGATATTGGCAGAGGAAACCCTGTCAAAATAATGGTTTCGGTCAATGCCATTAATGCCATGAGCGCACAGCTCTCATGGGTTTACCTCAATGGCATTATCAGCGGTATGAATATGGATATCGCCTTGGAAAATATTGGAAGTCTGCTACCCACTAACCTAAAACAGGTTGACGTAACCCACCGAATATGGTACAACGAGATGCTCAACTACAAGCATTTCATGCTTCCGGGCATTCTTACCATCCTCATAACCGTAATTGGGATGATTCTTGGTGGAATTAACCTTGTGAAAGAGAAGGAAATAGGTACGATTGAGCAGATAAACGTTACGCCTATCAAGAAGCACCAGTTTATCATTGCCAAAATGCTTCCCTTTTTGGCCATAAGCTTGATGGATTTGGCATTTGGGTTGGTATTGGGTAGGATATTCTTCAAGATGCCCTTTGTGGGGAGCATTGGACTGCTTTTTCTTAGTGCTACTCTCTTTCTTATTGCCATTTTGGGCCTTACACTGCTTATTTCCATTTACTCGCACTCACAGCAGCAGTTCCTTTTCGTTGCCTTTTTCTTTCTAATCATCTTCATTTTAATGGGCGGTATTTTCACCCCCACCGATAGTATGCCCCTTTGGGCGAAAAGGATTAATCTGTTCAACCCTATGGTGTACCAAATGCGTATCACCCGCATGGTGATGCTCAAGGGGTCGGGATTAATCGACATTGGTAAAGACTTGTTAGCATTGTTAACCATTGGTATCACGCTATCCGTTCTCGCAGTACGGGGGTATAGAAAGGCGGTCTGATTTTTTTGGAACGATTGCCTGTTCCAAAGCAACATAAAGATATTTTTACAGTTATGTGTATTGAACAGGCGTGATTATTATGAAGCATTTATTCGGCATAATATCCATAGTGTTGTTTTGTTCTTTTTTCGTTCAGGAGCAGGACAAGCAAACATATGGCAGTATGCTCTCGGATGCTGCGGTTGAACTAACCAAAACCACGGTGATATACGATCCCAAGTACTATGCTTTGGATTACCCCAATGGGGATTTGCCGGCAGACAGAGGAGTATGTACAGATGTGGTGGTAAGGGCATACCGAAAACTGGGCATCGATTTGCAGAAAGAGGTACACGAGGATATGCGGACTCATTTTAACCTTTACCCCAAGAGTTGGGGGCTAACCAAACCCGATAGAAATATTGACCATCGAAGAGTACCCAACCTGATGGTTTACTTTTCACGGTGTGGCCGGATAAAGGCAATCACCACAAACCCCGAGGATTACCAGCCGGGCGATATTGTTGTTTGGGATTTGGGCGGTGGCACTACTCACATTGGATTAGTGATTAACCAAAAATCCCATGATGGGAAACGAAATTTAATAGTACACAACATTGGCAACGGGCAGGAAATTTCCGATTGCCTTTTTGAGTACAGGATCATAGGCCATTATCAATATCCCGGTTAGCTATTTTAATGGGTTCCCAAAGTTTTTTTCTATCCCACAGACGATTGGTTGAAATTTTAGCATAAAGAAAAGTACTCTTCAGAACCGTTTTTGTACGCTTGGTCAAATCGTTTATTTATTTTACCTTAGTTCTTTTTGACGGAGAAAAAAAGAGAGTATCTTTACTCAAGTTTTTAATGGAAAAATGAAAGCGTTAAAAATTAAGGGGGCAATTGATACACCCGAAGTATTTTTCGATCCTGAAAAAAGGGTCTTTTCCATTTCCGGCATCTCTCATCCCGAGAATGCCAAAGAATTCTATTTGAGTATAATTGATTGGCTTGATGAGTATTACGAGGAGTTGATGGATGGAGACGGGGTAAAGATTACCGTTGATATCAATTTTAAATACATTAACTCTTCATCGTATAAATATCTGAGAGAAGTGATGAAGCGCATCTCCAATTTTCAGACCAAAGGCGTTGATATTGAAGTGATATGGAATTATCATCAGGAAGACGAGGATTTACTGAATGAGGGGATGGTGCTTTTTGAACTACCGGATATAAACCTCAACTACCGTTGCGTGCCATACTCCTGATCCACGCAAAATTTTTTCCTTCTTTTTCTTGTATTTATCCGACAGGTACTACCTATTTTCTACTACTTTTGTACCTCAATTATTCACTACTAATCGTTAAAACTATGGCAAGCATTAGAAATATTAAAAAGGATATTGATTTTCTGGTGAGCGAAGTTATATCGGATTGCTACACATATATGATGCTCTACAACCGGAAGAACGAGGAGAAAGTGGTGGAAATAATTAATGATCTCATCATTAATCGTAACAAGCTGATAGAGAGGGTTAATAATCCCGATAAGGATTTAGACACTAAACAGCTCAAGCAACATTTCAAGGGCATCTATACCGATTTATTCACCTTTATCGATAGCTCATTTTCTCAACTCAGCGAGTTGAGCAAGCAGTAGTAAGACTTTATTGTTCAGGTTCTTTTTATCGGGTTTCCTTGATAAAAAGAACCTTTCTATTTTTATAAAGATATGAAATACGATTTCAACACACTGATTCAGCGCGAAAAAACATCTTCGGTTAAGTACGATCTGAGGAGCGATACGTTTGGAGCACCCAACGTCATTCCCTTGTGGGTGGCCGATATGGATTTTGCAACGCCCCCCTTTATCATCAATAGCCTTTTGCAAAGGCTTGCACATTCCGTATTGGGTTACACGTTTCGCGATGAGGAGTACCAATCGAGCATTGTGAATTGGTTGGGCAGAAGGCATGGCTGGGCAATACAGGAACGGTGGCTGAGCTTCTGCCCCGGCATTGTGGCAGGGCTAAACCATGCCATTCAGGCATTTACAAAACCCGGCGAAAGAGTGCTGATACAGCCACCCGTTTACCATCCCTTTTTCCACGCTATCCGTAACAATAAGCGCCGCTTGGTGCTAAACCCATTGGTTTATGCCAACGGAAAATATGCGATTGACTTCGACCTGCTTGACAAACAGCTGAAATCGGGGGTAAATCTTTTTATACTTTGCACTCCCCACAACCCTGTGGGTAGGGTTTGGAGCCACGGAGAACTCAGTCGGGTGGCTGAACTGTGCCTAAAGTATGGAGTAACAGTGGTTTCCGATGAGATCCATGCCGACCTTGTTTTTGCTCCTCACAGGCATATTCCCTTTGCATCGCTGTCGAAAGAGGTTGGCAATATTACCCTAACTTTCGGTTCGGCAAGCAAAACCTTTAATCTGGCAGGATTGTCAACTGCATACACAGTGGCTTCAAATCAGCAGATGTTGAAAAAATATAACCGACAGCTGGAGCTCAACGGAACAGATATGGGTAATATTATGGGTTACGAGGCCACAAAAGCAGCTTTCTCCGCAATGGGTGAGGAGTGGCTCACGCAATTGCTCGAATACCTACAGGGCAATGTTTCGTACGTGAGAGAATTTTTATGGCGAAAGATGCCAAGGGTTAAACTGGTTGAACCTGAGGGGACATATCTGCTTTGGCTCGATTTCAGGGAGTATGGGTTAATCAATAGCGAACTTGGACAGAAACTGATACACGAAGCTGGAGTTGGTTTAAATGCCGGAGAAATGTTTGGTGTCCAGGGTAGTGGATTTCAGCGTATGAACATTGCATGCCCCAAAAGCACCATCGAAAAAGCATTGGAAAGTATTTACTCGGCATTCTCCCACAGCAATTAGAGATTGATTAACGTTGTTAAAAAAAAAATTGAACATTTTTCCTATTTCGTACGAGAAGCATTGAACAATTAAGGCGTAGAATAGTTTTAGAATAGAAAAGCGAAATTCGGCTTGCAGGGTATATCGGCAGATTAATTTTATTAAGTTTAAGAGTTATTTATCCCTGAGCTATGAAATACTTTAAACATCGTCACGCTTTACTCTTAGGGTTGCTTTTAGCCCTGCTTTCTTTTCCATCATTTATCCCCATTAACAATCCCTTCGATACCAAAGCTCTGGATGCCATTGATGCTGATATCAGGAATGACCAGTACGGAAAGATTTCCAGCCTGATTATTTACAAAGGGACAAGAATAGTGTACGAAAAGTATTACGGCTTTTCGCAATTCTCCACTCTACACCCCATCAGCTCTGTTACAAAGAGTATAACCTCTCTAGCTATCGGGATGTGCATTGACAAGGGGTATATCCCTTCTCTTGATGTGACGATAAAAGACTATTTTCCTGAGTATAAAGAAATTTTTGACAAGGATACGTTGAAACAGCAGATAACTCTTAGGCATTTGCTAACCCAAACCAGTGGTTTGAAATGGGATGAGTGGAACATTCACTATTCCTATGCAGGAAATCCATTGATAGAGTACAGCCATAGCCAGGAGAGCTGGTGTGGGATGGTATTGAAACAACCCATGAGTACGGCTCCGGGATGTAAGTTCTGCTATAACAGTTTCTTGTCGGAGTTAATAAAAGAAATAATCTCTCGCTCTTCGGGTGTTCCTTTCCAGCGTTTTGTTGAGGATAGCCTTTTTAAAAGGATGAATATAAGCACATACCATTGGGACACTTACCAAGGGAATGGGGTACCCGCATGGGGAGGGCTATTCCTATCCACTCGCGATATGGCAAAGTTTGGAACCCTTATCCTCAACAAAGGGGTTTGGGGCGATACCAGAGTGGTTTCCAATGGATGGATTGAAAGCTCAATTGCCCCGTTGGCAGATGCAGGTAAGGTAAACTATGGTTTGCACTGGTGGGTGGGCAAGCAGCCCGACGGGAATCCGTTGGTTTTTGCGGCAGGATATGGCGATCAGTATGTTTACATAGCCCCCGACAAGGGAATAGTGATTGCTTTCAACGGGCAAAATTTCACCGACCACAAGTGGGCCTTTAGCCAGAAAGAGTTGATTAGCAATGTGCTGAAAGCGTATAAAAACTATTAAATAGTAACTAAAAAAGCAGAAATTATGGCAAACTTAAAAACGAATTACCTGGGTTTAGAGCTTAAAAATCCGTTGATTGTCGGAGCCTGCTCCCTAACTTCCGATCCCGAAAAGTTGAAAACATTGGAGGATGCCGGGGCCATTGTTTTCAAATCGCTTTTTGAGGAGCAAATCCAGCTTGAAGAGATGGATCTGATGAATACAATGGACGAGTACTCGAATCGTAACCCCGAAATGGGGCGATTGTTCCCGGTGATGAAGCATGCAGGTGCCAAGGAGCATTTGATGAACCTGAAAAGAGCCAAGGAGAATGTGGGTATTCCGGTAATTGCCAGCCTCAACGCTGTGAGCGACGATACATGGGTTGAATATGCACAGCAGATTGAACAAACCGGAGTGGATGCCATAGAGCTGAATTTTTATATCACCCCACGCGATTTTGAAACCACGGGTGCAGAAATGATTCAGAAGCAGGTTGACGTTTTGAAAAGCGTGGCGCATTCAATAAAGATTCCCATTGCCGTTAAGCTAAGCCCTTTCTACACCAATCCATTAGCCGTTATCAAGCGCATGGATGCAGAAAAGGTTAAGGGTTTTGTACTGTTCAACAAGTTGTTTCAACCCGATATTGACATTGAGAAAGAGAGCCTTGAGCAGAGCATTGTACCCAGCAGCAGCTACGATGCACGTCTTGCCATTCGTTTTTCGGGCCTGCTCTATGGCAATATCAATGCAGATATTGCCAGTTCGGGAGGGATTGAAACAGGAAAAGATGCGATAAAAACGTTGCTTGCAGGGGCATCTGCTTTTCAGGTGGTTAGCGCACTTTATAGGCATGGGCCTAAGCAGATTAAAACCATCCTTGGCGAGCTTGAGGCATGGATGGATAGCAAGGGATATAAGAGTATAGGTGATTTTAAGGGCAAACTATCGCGAAAAAATTTGAAAGATCCATTTGCCTATAGGCGTTCGCAATACGTGGAGTTGATCATGAAATCGGAGGAGATTCTTAAGAGAAAAACTTTGCCATAAAGTTATCGAATAAATTATATTGCTACTTTAGCACCCTGCTGTAATAGGATCTGGATTCAAAAATCCCTGTTCTATTTGGTCAGCATCATTAAATGGCAATTTTTTTTATTGACCATTGAGTTTTTGTAGTCTCGTTTTTTTGCTTTGTTCATTTTTTTGAACGCAAGGATTGTTTTTTTTAATTGTAAAATCGATGAGAGTAAAGGAATTAAAGAATTCAGCAAGGATGTTATCCTTGCATATTATGGCTGTCGTAGTTTCTTTGGTTTTAACGGTTGGCTGTACTGCTAAATCCATTGATAAACCGGAAACGTATGTTGTTGTGCTTTCGCTTGATGCGTTCCGTTGGGATTACCCCACCATTGCCAAAACGCCTAACCTGAACTCCATGGCAAAGCATGGAGTTACCACCAAGGCATTCATCCCATGTTACCCATCGAAAACTTTTCCAAACCATTACAGCATGGCCACAGGGCTGCACCCCGATCATCATGGCATTGTCAGCAACAGTTTTTACGATGCCACGCTGGGATATTATTCCATTGGTAACAGGAAAGCCGTCGAAAACCCTGCTTTCTACGGGGGCGAGCCCATTTGGATTACGGCCGAGAATCAGGGGGTGATTTCAGCTTCATATTTTTGGGTAGGCTCGGAAACAGCTATTAGCGGAAAACAGCCAACGTATTGGAAGCCGTACGATTCCCAAACTCCTTTCACAACTAAAATTGATACTGTTATCCATTGGCTATCACTTCCTATGGAAAAGCGACCACGGCTTATCATGTGGTACTCTCCGGAACCCGACAGTACTTCGCACGAGGATGGGCCAAAAGGCCCCAAAACCCTTGCCATGGTCGAGCAGTTGGATAGTTTGCTGGGTATATTCCTCGATAAGCTATCAGCACTGCCGCATGCCAGTCAGATCAACTTTATAGTTGTTTCCGATCATGGGATGGCCGAAATTTCCGCCGATAGGTACGTTAATTTGAATGATTATGTCGATAGGAACTGGTTTAGCCTGATTACGGGAGGTAATCCCGTTTACAGCTTGCAGCCCAAGGAAGAGTATCGCGGTAAGGCCATTGCTGCGCTTAAGGCAATACCACATCTCAAGGTTTGGGAACGCCACGAGATACCCCAAAGGTACCACTACGGAACGAATGTAAGGGTACAGGACATACTCGTTGAAGCAGAGTTGGGGTATAGCGTTGGAATAGGCAAGCGATCACTGGGTTATTCGGGCGGCACGCACGGGTATGACAACCAGTATCCCGATATGCACGGAATTTTCTTTGCTCAGGGGCCTGCCTTTAAGCAGGGGTATGAGCACAAAGCCATTATGAACAACAATCTCTACCTCATCATCGCACATATTCTGGGGCTCGACCCGGCAAAAACCGATGGCGATTACGAGGAGATCAAGGATTTGTTCAAATAGTACCTTTTTAAAATTTGAGTCTCATATCTACCTCATCGCCTGTAAGGTAATAGCAGGGTTCGTCGCACGATTCGGTGTCGTGCCTTAGCTTAAGGTGGGTGCCCCTGATTACGTTGTATGGCCTCCCATTTTTATGGTATTCGGCTTTAATGCTGTAGTGACTATTGGTTTCCAGAACGATTTCAATTCTATCTCTGCGGGCAGTATCCATGGCGGCCACACGGTTATCCTCGTAAGGCCCGTAGTACACGGTTATGGGGATTTCCTGATTTTCGTTATTGTTACTTACCCGAAGATAAACCGGAGCCATAACGAAGGATTCGGTATAACACTCGGCACAATCAACTATCCAGGACTCAAAATCTTTACAGCTCATTTTGGGAATACTCATCATGAACAGAATCATCAACCCAACGAGGGGTCGCTTTAAAAACCGTAGCGTATTCCTTTTCATCAGTAGTTAGAAATAATTTTCCGTTTAATACTTGGCTCTGCCTTGTTAATAAAGAAACCGGTTGTGAACTGTACCATTACGGGCAACTCCTTTAAATGGTCCATTTTCACCAGGTTGACCGACAATTTGAAGAAAAAAGCACTATTAGCCATAGTAAAACCCAGTTTCGGTGATAGCAACAGATAGGTTTTGGGCTTGGTTCTGGCCTGATAGTAATCGTACTTGCCCCAGCTGTATAGCCCATTTATCCCTATGAAGAAGTATCGTTTTTTCCATGTGGGTTTGTTGGTAACCAAAAAGGACTTTTCCAGTGTCAGCGCTAGTTGTTGCCTTATCTCGTAAAATTGGGTCGAAATATTTTCGCTTTCAACAAGGACTGCCTTATAGTATGGCCTTATTCCATAGCAAATGCCCATGCTTATATCAAAAGTATTGGCAACGGCGTCAATACCGGTATTCATGTAAAATTCGTTGCCATTGAATGTGGTGCCAACATGTACTGCATACGACCTTATGAACGGTTTTTTATAGGGCGCAATGCCCATGCTTACCAGCTTGTCATATGTTGAAAACAGATTGTTCTCCTTGGCCAGCTGGGCATAGCTGGTGTTGGGGTGCAAATCTTCGACGGCAGCCCCTTTAGCTATAAGAAAATCGGCTGCTTCCTGGGCATGGTTTACCAGAGCAATGGCCAAAGCGGTTACCCCCGTCGGCGTGCGCATATCGAGTCGTGCTCCATAGTCCGACAGCATTCTGAGCATTAGCGTATCGTTGAACTGTGCGGCAATCATGGCAGGCGTAAAGCCTTGGTTATCCGGTTTGTCCACATCGGCCCACTCGTCGAGCAGGATTTGGGTTACCGTGTATGCTCCGTGATAAACGGCTAAGATGAGAGGGGTATTGCCCATATTGTCGCTCGAATCGATGGCGGCACCGTAGGCTATCAGCAAGTCGGTGAGAAAAGGGTAGCCGTATGCGCAAGCAAAATGCAGCGGGGTTACCCCGCTTTGGTTAGCGGCATTAATCTCTGCACCGTTGAGAATGAGCAGCTCAGCGATGCTGTCGTGATTGGCGGCAACAGCCGAATGTAAGGCACTATTCCCGTTGAGGGGCTTTGCATTGATGTCGGCACCTCTGACAAGCAACTCCCTTACCAGTTTATAGTTTCCCCTCCACGATGCAAGCATAAGGGCACTGGCTCCATCCCACGATGCCGCGTTGGGATTGGCCCCTTGGTTCAGCACATTCACCGCCTGGCTATAGTTGGCTGAGTCGCAGTAGAGTAACAGCCAATCGTTTAAGGTAAAAACTTCCTGTGCATGGGTCAACGGGAGTTGACTGGCATAAAAGGAGAGGAATGAGGCGAACAGTATGTACAATTTTCGAGACATTGTTGAGACCAATACATATTGTGGGTTTACCCTTAATTATAGTCCATAGTGATAGAGTGTTAGAACTACTTTACGTCAATACCATGAATTGTAAAAAACGGCAATACAAAAATAGCATTAATAACAATTTATTGTGTACTTTGCCATGCTTAATGCTACATCGGGTTGCATTTGGTAGCAATATCTCATGTTGTACGGAATTGCTTTAATAACAAAAGGTGTTTATCAAAAAAGGATAAAAATGAAAAGATTTCTCTACGTACCTATCCTGTTTCTAACTTTATTTGCGTTGTCAGCTCATGGGCAGAAAAGGATTGATAACACCGATAAAAGGTTTATCGACAGGCTTTACGCCGGAGGCTCCCTTGGGCTTACCCTTGGCAGCATTACTCAAATTGATATTGTACCCATTGCAGGCATTTGGATAATCCCTCAATGGACAGTGGGAGGGGGTGGCAGGTACAGCTACTACAGCCATAAGGGCCTATTTGTGGGAGGATCGGGAGAAAGATTCCGAAGCAATATTTGGGGGGTATCGGCTTTTACGCAGATATTGCCCATCCCCGATTTGAGCGAGACTACCCCAATCCCGCTGAAAGGTGGTTTCTTTGCGCATGGCGAGACGGAGTGGCTGTATATCGATAGAGGCATGATGGACCCCTTTGCCGTCGATCGGGAAAGTGGAAAAACCTGGATTCAGCTATTCCTGACAGGAGTGGGGTATAGGCAGAAGATAGGCGAAAGGGCAGCCCTGAATATCATGCTGCTTTGGGATATCACTAAGGATACCTACTCACCCTACATCTCAAATCCAATGTTCAGAATTAATATTACATTCTAAAGGGCCGGAAAAGAAAAAAAGGCCTTGAAAATCAGGGCCTTTTTTATTAGATCGTATATAGAATAACACCAATTTTATTCTATAACAGCAACATTGATTGCTTGAGGTCCTCGTTTCCCTTGAGTGATTTCAAATTCTACATTTTGACCTTCATCGAGACGCTTAAAACCTTCTCTGACAATTCCGGTGTAATGAACAAAAACGTCATTACCTTCTTCGGTTTGAATAAAACCAAAACCTTTAGCTGCATCAAACCATTTTACTTTTCCTTTCATGGTACAATTGGGTGATAATTGATAATTTGTTTAATAAATAGCAATGCAAAGGTGATGATTTGATTTGATATAACAAACTGTTTCGCGAATATTTTTACTTAAAGGGGTAAGTTTGGGTGCTGTTTATTCGATATAGTTGAATTGGATTGCAAGTGATTATGCTATTGCTCTTCCAAAAAAACGATTCCGACAACGATGAAGATTTTTTTGAGTTTTTACGATATAATAGGCTTATTTACTCTGAAGTCCTGCCACTTTTTCTTTTTTACTTTCGATTTGTGTGTTTCGGGTTTTGGTATTGAAAAAAAAAGCCGTTCCTTTGGAAACATTTTTTCCATAATATCACATTAAATCATTTTTCCTATGAACGTATCGAAAGACAAAGCTATATCGGTTAGCTACATACTAAGGGTGGAAGGAGAGGTTGTTGATCAGGCTGAACCCACAAATCCGTTGGAATTTATTTTTGGCCAGGGAACTCTTATCGGGGCTTTTGAGAAGAATATCGAAAACATGCAGATTGGCGACTCATTCAATTTTACCATACCCTGTACCGATGGTTATGGTGAGGTTAACAAGGATTATATTCTGAAACTGCCCAAGTCAACCTTTGAGGATGGCGGTGGTATCAACGAGGGTATGCTCGATGTGGGAAGTAGGGTTCCAATGGTTGACCAGGAGGGTAACCATTACAATGCGCTCATCCTTGAAGTAACCGACGACCACGTTGTCCTGGACTTCAACCACCCTTTGGCAGGCAGCGATTTGCACTTTACGGGAAAGGTTGAGGCAATCCGCGAGGCCACAAGGGAGGAACTGGAGCATGGACATGTTCATACGCATCGGCACGATGGAGATTGTTGCGGCCATTGCGAATGCAACTAAGATGGAATAGTAGCCGGTATATCCGGCTTTTTTCAATTTTGAGTGGTTGGTACAACGTAATAGCGATTTGTTAAGAAATCAATATTTTTGAGAACCAAAATATCTATGGCTATGTGGCGCAATCTTCCCCTCTATCTGAAAATTCTAATTGGAATGACAGTGGGCGTACTGCTTGGTGTATTGGCCGTGTTTTCGGGTATTGGATGGCTTGTGTGTGACTATATTAAGCCCTTCGGGATTATTTTTCTCAACCTACTAAAGCTGGTGGCAATGCCGCTTATTTTCGCATCGTTGGTTACCGGAATAGCCGGGCTGTCCGACATTACCAAACTATCGAGGATTGGTGTTAAAACCATATCGCTTTACCTGATTACCACAGTGCTGGCCATCACCGTTGGCCTGCTGCTGGTGAATATGATTAAGCCGGGGCAATCGTTTCCCGAGCAGAAAAGGGTTGAACTGTTGACAAAGTATGCCCCGGATGTATCCGGACGCCAGCTGGCCGTCGATAACCTGAAATCCGAAAGCCCTTTGCAATTCCTTGTGGACATTATCCCCGATAATATTGTTAATGCCGCATCGAATAATGCCAATATGCTGCAGGTAATTTTCTTTGCCATGGTTTTCGGCTTGGCCATAGTGATGGTTAAGCATCCCAATGTGGTGGTGGTAAGGGATTTTGTTTCAGGATTGAACGAGGTGATTCTCAAAATCATTGATTTCATCATGCGGTTTGCCCCTTTTGGGGTTATGGCACTGCTTGCAGCCCTAATTGTCGATTTTTCGGGCGATAACATTGCCGATTCGTTGCACCTGTTCACAACGCTGGGGTTGTACGCCATTGTTGTAATAGCAGGTTTACTATTTGTGGCATTGGTGCTATATCCAATTTTTCTTAAATTATTTTCCGGAATCCGTCCAATTGATTTTTACAGAACCATGTTCCCTGTACAACTGGTTGCATTTTCCACCAGCTCGAGCGCAGCCACCCTTCCTGTTAACATGGACAGGGTGGAGAAGGGATTGGGTGTTAGCAACGAGATAACCAGCTTTGTCCTCCCCATCGGGGTTACCATTAATATGGACGGAACCAGCCTGTATCAGGCAGTTGCAGCAGTTTTTATAGCCCAGGTTTTTGGCATTGACCTCACTTTTACCCAGCAGCTTACCATTGTACTCACTGCAACGCTGGCATCCATTGGTGCAGCGGGTGTTCCCGGGGCCGGAATCGTAATGCTAATCATCGTACTCAATTCTGTGGGACTTCCGGTGGAGGGATTGGCGCTGATTTTAGCCATCGACCGACCCCTGGATATGCTACGAACAGTGCTAAACGTCACCGGCGATGCCATGGTGGCCACCTTGGTGGCAAAGTCCGAGAGAGCCATCAGCCCCACTCCTGCAGGAGAATAGCCCTGGCAATAGCCTTTTCATGTTCACAGGGTTTTGTTGCCTTATGAATAGTAAGGTGATGAATTGCGCTTGTATATAGTTGACAATAAGCGTTCTGTGGTAACTACATGCCAATTACCCGTATTTCTGTCCGTCGGTTTTTAGCCCTACCTTCTTCCGTTGAGTTGTCGCCAATGGGTTTGGTTAGCCCGTAGCCTTCCCATGCAATTCGGGAAGTCTCAATCCCACTGTTTACAAGAAAATCGGCAACAGCTTTGGCACGCTTTCCCGAAAGGGTTTGGTTGTATTCTGCACTGCCAATGTTGTCGGTATGTCCGCCTATTTCGATTTTCATTGTGGGATTTTGCGTCAGCAGCTCAAGCAGCTTTTTAAGTTCTACTAGCGATTCCGGTTTCAATTCGTAAGAGTCAGTTTCGTAAAAAATATTTCGCATAATCATGGTTTCGCCAACCCTGATGGGGTGTAGTTCGATGTTTTTGCGATAGGGTTTGTCGGCGCTGTGTATGCCCACAAGGTCAATATGGTCAGAATGGAACAGGTAACCGGGCATGGAGGCAAAAAAAGCGTACTTCCTGTTGGTGGGAATACATAGGAAAAAGGAACCACCTTCAAGCGCGTTGGTGTTCATTATCTCTTCGCCACTCTCCACATCCACAAGGTTAAATTTGGCCTTTAAAGGTCGTTCGGTTTTGGCATCGATAATTTTACCCGAAATATATGACGAGGGTATGGGGCGCACAGGATTGGGCAGTTCAAACATGTATATATCCCTGCCGGTTTGCGGGTTTATGTCGGATGAGAAGTAGGCCATTGTACCCGCTGCGTTGACAATCAACCCATCTTCATCGCGAAAGGTGTTAATGGGATAGCCCAGGTTAACGGGTTTGCTCCACAGCGTATCATTCAGCCTTCGGCTCACAAAGATATCGAGACCTCCCATGCCCACATGACCGTTGGAAGAAAAATAGAGGGTTTGGTTATCAAAGTGAATGAAGGGCGATTGCTCATTGAGCGGAGTATTAATGCTATCGCCAATTTCCACGGGTTCACTCCAGTGGTAGTCGTCCAGACGGGTGGAGTACCAGATATCGAAGTTGTCCTTTTTGCTATTCCTGTTGCTCACAAAGTAGAGGGTTCGCCCATCGGGCGATATGGAGGGCTGCTTTTCGCTACTATGGACAAGGTTTAGCGGTTCGGGAAGCCGTTGCGGCCGTCCCCAGTTTCCGTACATATCGCGGTCACTCACATAGATATCGCAGTTGCCACGGCAAACGGTGAAGTACATTCTCTGCCCGTCGGCAGTGAGCGATTGCGCCCCCTCGTTGAATTGGGGAGTGTTGATAGGCGGCCCGATATTCCTAACGGGTTTCCAGTCGCCATCGGAGTCGCGGGTTGTGATGTAGAAATCCTCCTGGCGATTATACATCACCTCAGGCGAAGTAACATCTATGGGGCTGTTTACTGTTATAACCAGCGTATTCTCATCGGCAGACAGGCTCGGCCAGTATTCGTCCAACTTGCTATTCACATTTGGCCCCAGGTTTATGGGAGTGAATGGCACCGGGTTATCCAGTGCATTCAAGGCAAATTCGCAGCAGTTGAGCCTAAAAGAAGCAAAGTCCTTAATTTCGGCACGAACGTTTTTGTATGTCAAAAAGTAGCTTAGATACTTCTTAGCCCTCTCGTAGTCACCTCTACGGAACAGAAAATTCCCCAGGTTGATATGCAAATTAGGGAAAAAATCGGGGTTTATGGCAATGGCACCTTCTGCTGATGTAACAGCCTCCTCCACCATGTTCGTTTCCATGTATGCCTGCGAAAGCATCAGGTATGCCTCAATAAACTGCCCATCGAGCCTGATGGCATCCTTCAGGTGTTTTTCGGCTGTTTTAACATCATACTTATCATATGCTTCTAAGGCTGATTTATAGCAGTTTATTGCCTTTTTATTGGTTGATGATAAATCCCTGGGTTGGGAAAACAGGCTTCCCTGCAACAGGAGAAGAAGAACGATATGTAAAGTCAATAATCGCATTATCGTTTGCTATTGATGAATATGCCTATTGAACATAAGCCAAAATAATCACATATTGTTCCAAAGATACGAGGAAATACCCATTGTCGGAAAAAAGATCCGATTTATATGGTAATCATCTCAAAATTAGAGCAATAGACTGAGTGGTTAAATAGACTTTTAGGGAATTCTCATGAATTTGTGCGCTTGCAGCGAAATCTGCCACTTTGGATTCTCTTTGACGTATTCCACCATCCATCCGATTATCGAGTTGTAAACGCTCCATTCGGGTTGAAGGAATAGACGGCATTTCGATTTTACCAATTTGGCATTGGCCTCTGCCCACTCCAAATCCTTATGGGAGGCGATTATCACCTTCAGCTCATCGGCCTGTGCATGTATCCCTGCAAGGGGAGGATGTTGCTGCTTTGGCGAGAGGCATATCCAATCCCATTGCCCCGATAGCGGATAAGCACCGCTGGTTTCAAGGTACGTTTCAAAACCATTCTCTTTGAGTTTCTCGCATAGGTAATCCAATGGGTAAAGGCTTGGTTCTCCACCTGTAATAACTACTGCTTTGGCTTTATGTTTAAGAGCACGTTCGATAACCTCTTCAACCCTTACGGGAGGAAAGAGTTTGGGGTTCCAGGTAAATTTGGCATCGCACCAGTAGCATCCAATGTCACAACCGCCTATGCGTATGAAGTAGGCTGCCTTCCCGGTATGATACCCCTCGCCCTGTAGGGTATAAAAATCCTCCACCAGAGGAAGTAACCTGCCGTTTTCTAAAAGTTCGTTATCAATATGCATGGTTGAAACTTGGGCTTCAGATTGTACAAAGGTAACACAGTCGGACGAAAAAAAGCAGATGTCTTGCGGCTAATGTGAATTTTCGTTAGCACGGAAAGGGATTACTCCTTGCCAAACAGTAAAGTTCTGTCCTTTGGTGCTGCTTGCTCAACCCATTCGGCTGGTACAACTGACCAGTTGTTGCGGTTTTCCGGAGTGAAGGCACCGGAAAGTTCCACCCATTTCATAAGGTAATAGCGCATATCCTGGGTAGAGGCGTTTACAATTCTGCGTCGTAGTTCCTGTTGAGTTAGTCCGGCTCCATGGGTTAAATGATCGCCTCCGCCGGTACCCCGATAGGAATTGATGGCCACCCTATACATCTTATCCTCTTCGAATGGCAATCCGTTTTCCATGGAAAGGATGGTTACCCTCTGCCCGACGGGTTTAGAAACATCAACCCGGTAGTTAATTCCGGCTGCACAGTCGAAGTTGTAAAAGCTTGCTTTTAGCATTGCGCGTCCGTCCTTACCGGTGATTATTTGGCCGTTTTCGTCTTTCCTCAATAGTAACATGTTGTCATTTGCCGAGGTCATCGTGTTAAACCACAATGAGTATGAGAATTCAAGGTAATCCTTTATCTCTTTCCCTGTCAAGTTCATGATGTAGAGCAGGTTTTCGAAGCTGTACAGCTTGAACATATCGCGGACATAAAGAGGCCCCTGCTCAATGCTGACATCGAAGGATAGTGGGGCTGCAAAGGAAATGTCAGTGTTTGATACGCCAAGCTGCACAGAAAGAACAAGGCTCACAAATTCTGACGGCCCAAAGTAGGCATCGCGTGTTGAAATAGTTTTTGAAATGGTTCCGATTCTCTGGTCAACGAATTCTTCGATCTTTCGGGAAAAATTGGAAAAATGGCTCACATACTCCGGATCGGGCATCAACCCCTGCATGGAAACAATAGTTCCGTCAACAGATTTTTTTATTACCTTATCGTTCTTGTCTAACGATACTTTTATTGTTACATCAGAGATGTGAGTGGCCTGACTTCCGGGATCGACAACGAGCACGGAATCGTTATGGCAATTCACAATTTTTTTTACCATTCTCTCGTGATCGTGCCCAATGAACAGGGCATCGAAACCGGGCACCTGCTGGCCAACCAACAGAGAGGCATTCTCGTTGAGCGGAGCATCCGGGTCAGAATCTTCGTAGGCTGCATCGTGTCCGGAATGGAACAGGCCGATGATAACCTGAGGATTCTCTTTTATGCGTATGGAGTCCATCCACATCTTCGCGGCATCTACCATGTCAACAAATTGCATGTTTGGCCAAAGCGATGGCGAAAGCCATTTGGTTACCCCGGGGGTTGTAAGCCCCATAACCGCTATTCTTATCCCTTGCCTTGTTATAACCGTGTACGGTTTAAAATAGGGAAGCCCTGTTCGTTTATCGACAATATTAGCCGATAGCCATGGAAAGTTGAAAGCCTCAACCATGTGGTTGTAAATATCGGGACCCGCTTCAATATCGTGATTTCCCACAGTACCGGCATCGTAGCCCATGTAATTCATAATCTCGGGGATTATATGATAGCTGATGGAGTCCATGAAGTTGGCATAGTAAACCGTGGGTTGCCCCTGAAGGACATCCCCATTGTCCAGCAGAATCAATTCCTGATCCTCATTATTTCGCTCCTGTTTGACATAGGTGTAAACATGAGCTAAGCCAAAATCAACGGCATTATTATTAATAAAATCGAATGGCAGTATGGCGCCGTGCACATCGCTGGTGTGTATGATTTTGAGGGTAATATCTTTTTGGGCAGTGAGAAAAAATGTCCGTAACGATAGTGACAGAAAGAGTACAAGAAATCTAAATGTCATTTTAAAAATTTTTGCAAATATACGTGGTTTGATTGTTGCCGAGTTAAAAAGTTAAATGATCGTTATCATTTATTTAAGGTTTTTTTCATCAGCAAATTTTTAGCCATAATTGCGCAGAATGGCGGTAATTTTAGTGGATTTACTCACTTCAAGATGTAAAAAGTTGGCCCTATGTTTTTATTGCTATTTTTGTTCCCGATAATGCTTTAAATAATAATTCCCTTTAAGGCTAACTTTTCATTATTATATGGATTATGTTATAGCAATTGATGCCGGTACGCAGTCTATTAGAGTGGCTGTAATTGATGTGCTGGGAAATATTGTACAGATTGAGCGGACAGAGATCGAGCCCTACTATTCCACAGAACCCGGATTTGCCGAGCAGGATGCTGACTACCTGTGGAATATGCTTTGCGAAACCAGTAAACGATTGATGGGCAATCTAAGCGTTCCAATTGCCTCAATTAAGGGAATGGCCATCACTACGCAACGTAGCACTTTGGTAAACCTCGACAGGGACGGAAAGCCATTGAGACCTGCCATAATCTGGCTCGATCAGCGTAAGGCCAGGGTTGACCAATGGCCTAAGGGATTGATTAAGTTAGGACTTAAGATTATCAATATGCACGAGTCGCTGGTGCATGCCATTAAGGATGGGGAATCCAACTGGATTAGGCAGAATCAGCCGGAAATATGGGAGAAGACCCATAAATTCGTTTTTCTTTCAGGCTTTTTTATCCATCGCCTCACCGGCAAGTTCATCGATTCCATAGGGAGTACCGTAGGGTATGTGCCGTTTCACTATAAAAAGCAAAGATGGTGCAAGCCCGGTGAGAGGAACACCAACCTGTTTCCCATTGGGAGGGAAAAGCTGGTCGATTTGGTTAAACCATCGGAGTTGTTGGGGTATGTATCACGCGAGGCCATGGCTCAAACCGGTTTGCCCGAAGGCCTTCCGGTAATCGCTTCGGCAGCCGATAAGGCTTGCGAGGTACTCGGATCGGGCTGCATTTCGCCCGAAGTGGCTTGCCTAAGCTATGGGACTACGGCCACCATTGAAACTACTAACCCCAGGTATATAGAGATTATTAAGTTTTTCCCTTCCTATCCCAGTGCTGTTCCCAATTTTTTCAATACCGAAGTGATGATATACCGGGGATACTGGATGGTGAACTGGTTTAAAAAAGAATTTGGCCATAAGGAAGTTGAACTGGCCAAACAGTTAGGAAAATCAGCGGAGGAGCTGTTCGACGAAATGATAAGAGAGATTCCTCCCGGATCCATGGGGTTAACATTGCAACCCTATTGGTCGCCAGGACTGAAAATACCCGGCGTTGAGGCAAAGGGAGCTGTTATCGGTTTTGGCGATGTGCATACCAAGGCACACCTTTATAGGTCCTTCATTGAAGGATTAATTTTTGCCCTGAAAGAGGGAGCCTTAAGAACACAAAGGAAAAATGGAGTTAAAATTCAAAGGCTAAGAGTTTCGGGCGGAGGATCGCAAAGCATGAATGCCCTTCAGATTACAGCCGATATCTTTGGTTTGCCGGTTGAAAAACCGCATACATACGAAACATCGGCGCTGGGTGCTGCCATCAACTGTGCTGTAGGGGTGGGGCTTTACCCCGATTTTAAAACCGCCATAGATAAAATGTGCAGGGAGGGAGAGGTGTACCTGCCAATTAAGGAAAATCAGATGGTTTATGACGAGCTATACCACAGGGTTTACTCAAAGATGTATAAAAGGCTAAGGCCGTTGTACGAACAGATTAGGGATATAACCGGTTACCCTCCAAAAATCACCGACTAATTTCACAGTCCATTCTTCGAAATTATAAATGTACATCCGATATATGCGAGGTTAGTTTACCTGCAAAATAAAAAAATAACCCTAATTTAGTACCCTGTTTCTGATAACATTCTTACATAGGGTATGCGGAAAGTCATTCTATACCTCTTGCTGTTTATCCCTTTGCCCATTATTGCTCAGGTATCGGTTGAGCAGTTGGAGCAGCGTATGAATGAGGCTCAGGGAGAGGAACAGCTTGAACTGATCATTACCCTTGGCAATATTTACGCCTCAAGTGAACCTGATAAGGGGTTGGAGTTGGGGCTCAAGGCTGCTTTCCTCTCCAAGCGCATGGGCAACGTGAAATATGAAGGGAAAGCATTACTCCTCATGGGATTATCAAGTTTGAACGCCAAGCAGAAAGAGAATGCCTTGCGTTACTACAACCGGGCCCTATCGCATTTTGAGCAGTACAATCAGCAAATTGATCAGGTTCATGCTTTAGAGGGTATTGCAGAGGTTTACAACCTCGATCGTAACTACTACCCTGCCATAAGCCAGTTGAACAAGGCACTATCTGTTGCCATAGGTTTGAATAATAAAGAGTTGCAGGCCGAATTGCATGGAAAAATTGGTGCAATTGCTTTGGATCAGAAGAATTATACTTTGGCTCATAAGGAGTTCACTAGTGTTCTTGACCTTTTTAAAGCCAAACCGAACCTCACTGCAACGGAGCAAATGCAAGAGGCGGATGCCTACAGGAAAATCGGAATTGCGTACCGAAACCTTGGACAGTTCAAAGAGGGTTTGTCTGCATTTCGTAAAGCCTTAGAGACTTCGGGGAGGATGAATGAAAGAAAACAGGAGATTGAAGATTTAAATGAAATAGCCACTTCGTTCTACCTTCTCCAGGAGTTCGATAGCGCTTTGACGTACTACAACAGAGTGCTGGCCTTTTACCAGCTTCAGAAAGATACCCTTCCTATGGTGGATGTGCTGCTTAGCATTGGCGATGTTTTCCTCGAAACTATGCAGTACCATCAGGCAGTCGCAAGCTACAACAGGGGTTTGGAAATGGCCACTCACGTCGGTAATGTGCAGGGGCAGGTGTCGGGGTTGGTAAACATCTCCCGATGTTTTAACGCCTATGGTGATTATCCGTCGGCAAAGGAGTATCTGAACAAAGCTCTTAAAATAGCCATGCGCGAGAATTTAACCAATTCAGCCGCTGATGTGCATAAGTACTTATCGCAGGTTTTTGAGGAAGAGGGGCGTTTTTTGCAGGCATTGGAACACTATAAACTTTGGTCAGAATTTCGCGATTCGATTTATAGCGAGGAGAGTGGACAGAAAATGGCAAGGTTGCAAATACTTTTCGACATAACGCAAAAGGAGAAGGAGAACGAAATACTACGTCAGAATAGCCAGATTCAAAAGTTGGAGCTGGTCAAAACCCAGTACCAGCGCTGGGTATTTATCGCCTTGGCCGTATCCCTTTTTGCCCTGCTCATCCTTTTAGGATTCTTTTATAGTTTGAAACAAAGAGAGTTGCAAAAGCAGAAGGAGACCGAACAGCGAATCGTTGAAATGAATAAGAATCTTGAAAAGCGCATGATTGAGGAGATGAAGAAACAGGATAAGCAACAACTCCTTCTGGCGCAAAAATCAAAGTTGGAATCGTTGGGAACGCTGGCTGTTGGTCTGGCCCATGAAATTAATCAACCTCTGGGCGGGATTTCCATGGGGTTGGACAATATTCTTATCAAACTTTCTGAAAAGAATTATTCTGAGGAGTACATTAAGGAGAAGGTAAACCTGATGTTCGATAATGTTGAGCGTATTAAAAAGATTATCGAACATACCCGAATCTTCTCGCGGGCTCAAAAGCAGGTTACTCTGGAATCGGTTGAAATGAATACGGTGGTAAGGAATGCATTGTCCATGGTAGAGGCGCAATACAAGAAGGCAGAGGTTGAACTGCATGTCAAATTGAGCGATGATCTGGAGCATATTATTGCCGACAAGTTTAAACTGGAGCAGGTGGTGCTGAACCTTTTGAGCAATGCCAAGCATGCTTTGGATGAGAAAGAGGCATTAATGCGTAACCAATCCCTTGAGTATAGGAAAGTCATCGAAATCGAGACTCACCACGATGGAGAGTACGTTTACCTGTCGGTGAAGGATAATGGCGTTGGGATAAAAAAGAAGGATATCGATAAAATCTTCGATCCATTCTATACCACAAAGCGTGAGGACACGGGAACGGGGCTGGGATTATCCATTTCCTACGGGTTTATTAAGGATATCCTTGGCGAAATAACCGTTGATAGCAGCGAGGGTGATTACACATGCTTTGAGGTAAAAATATTAAAATCGTAAGGGATAATCAGTAGGTTAAAAAAAAGATTCAACGTTTATATATTTGAGCATTAGTTAGTTAAAAAACATTATCTTTTTTAAAATATGGTTTCTATAAAAATTTTGATTTTAGATGACGAAAAAGTTTTTCGTGAGGAGATTAGGGAGTTCCTTGAGAACGACGATTTCACCGTATTAGTGGCCGAACGGCCATCGGAGGCATTCAACATTCTTCTACACGATTCCATTGATATACTCATTTTAGACATTCGCCTGCCTGAGATGGACGGCTTTGCCGTGTTGGAAAGGGTAAAGGAGTTGTACCCTCAGATTGAAGTAATCATGATTACAGGGCACGGCGATATGGATGCTGTAATCCAGGCCATGAGGATGGGTGCGGTAGAGTTTTTCCCGAAACCATTCAGGCTGCTGGATATGAAGGCCGCTATCAAACGTACACGGCGATTTATTGAACTCAACCAGCGATATAAGGAGGTAAACCGATCGTACGAGGCGATTGCAAAAGATCTTAGGGATAATGTTGGGTACGAAATAGTTGGCAATAGCAAAAAAATCAGGCAGGTGATGGAGTTGATGCACAAGGTGGCCCAGTCCGATCAAACCTCAGTGCTCATCATCGGCGAGAGCGGCACAGGAAAAGAGTTGGTGGCAAGGGGGATTCATTACCTGAGTTTGCGAAAGAAAAATTTTTTCTATGCCGTGAACTGTTCAGCCATTCCAGAAAGCCTTTTCGAGAGCGAATTTTTTGGCCACCGCAAGGGAGCTTTTACGGGGGCAAACGAGGATAAGGCCGGCTGGTTCGAAATTGCCAACGGAGGCACTCTTTTCCTCGATGAGATTGTTGACATGCAACCCACCATGCAGAGTAAATTGCTGAGGGTGCTTGAGGATAGAAAGGTCAGGAGGATTGGCGCTACAACTGACCTGTCAGTTGACGTTCGCATCATTGCTGCCACTAATCAGGATATTCAAAGCCTGCTGGACGACAATAAGTTTAGAAACGATTTGTACTATAGGCTGAATTCGTTTGAAATAGTCATCCCGCCGCTACGTGAGCATCCGGAGGATATTCCCGCTTTGCTGGAATACTACACCGATTTGCTAAGCCGTAAAATGAACAAAAAGATTACGGCCATTGACGAAAGCGTTGTTCGTATTCTGCAGGACTACCACTTTCCGGGGAATATCCGTGAACTGCGCAATATGGTGGAGAGGGCCATAATCCTTTCTGATGGGAACAGGTTGACAGCAAGAGAGTTTGCAATAACCGGTGTTAGCCCTGATGCCGAAATGGCAGCAGCCAAAGAGTACGAACAGATTTTCGACTTGGAAGAGCTGGAAAAACTTACCATTATAAGGGCCATGGAGCAAACCGGATATAAAAAGACCGAAGCAGCTCAACTGCTGAACATAACGCGCCAATCGCTGGACAGGCGTATTGAAAAGCATGGGCTTAAGCTATAGGTTGGCGTTGAGAATTTCCTGGTAGATGCCATAATTTTCCCCATCGTAACAAACGAACAGCACTTTTTTGGGGGTCGAATTTTTTTCCAAAAAGGTTCTGACAGTTTCAATGGCCAATTTGGCAGCTCTCCGTTTGGGAAATCGGTACACCCCCGTGCTGATGTTAGGGAATGCCAAAGTTTGTATGCCATGCTTTTTGGCCAATTTCAACGAATTGCTGTAAGCATTACGCAGCAATTCGGTCTCTCCATGCTCTCCATCCCGCCATACGGGGCCAACGGTATGGATGATATGTTTTGCCGGAAGCAGATAGCCCTTGGTTATTTTGGCTTCACCCACCGGGCAGCCGCCAAGGGTGCGGCACTCTACCAATAGCGCGGGACCAGCTGCTTCATGGATGGCACCATCAACACCGCCACCACCCAAAAGTGACGTATTGGCAGCATTCACTATGGCATCCACCTCTAACACGGTAATATCGTCCTGTAAAACTCCAATTCTATCTTTAATATTCTTCATATATAAAAATTTGCATGATTTTTGAAACAAACTGTCGCTATATTTGTATATTGTAAATATAATTGTTTAACTTTTATTTATAAACTAAAAACAAATAATTATGAAAATGAAATTTTTTAAGTATGCAGCAATCGCTCTGTTGGG
>JAKQEF010000112.1 GCA_029558675.1 Bacteroidota bacterium
GATGCCTTTTTTATCGGCTTGCAAAATTACATATTTGCATCGGAAATTAAAACCCCTAAACACTTTTTTTATGCAAAAACCCATTTTTATCCCTTACGCACATATTCCCATTAAAAATATAATTTTCGACCTGGGCGGAGTCATCATGAATATTAGCTACCAAAAAACCTTGAATGAATTTAAAAAAATCGGAATAACTAATATAGAGGAGCTTTACACGCAGGCAGCACAGGTTGAACTATTCGATAAGTTTGACAAGGGGTTAATCTCTCCTCAAGAATTCAGGGATGAGATTAGAAAACGTACTTCTGCTCGGCTATCCGACCAGATTATTGATAACGCCTGGAATGCCATGTTCCTCGACCTGCCAAAAGTAAGGCTAGACCTTTTGCAAAGAGTAAAAAATCATTACAACACTTTTCTGCTTAGCAATACCAATGCAATACATATTGACTATTTCAATCAATTGCTAAACAGAGAGTTCGGACTAAAAGATTTTTCGATCTTTTTCCATAAAATTTTCTATTCTTACGAAATTAAAATGCGAAAACCCGACCCTGATCCCTTTATGCTGATTGTGAATGAGAACGGTTTGAAGCCGGAAGAAACCCTGTTTATTGACGATTCTGTTCAGCATATCGAAGGGGCAAGGCAGTTGGGTTTAATGGCACATCTGCTTAATGTCAAAGAGGGCGATAGTATTGAAACCCTTTTTAGACGAGAATAAAATTTGTTACTTCGATATATCCCAGATATTTGTTAATTAAATCATAAATTTGTACCCCACAACTAAAGCAATCGTATATGAGCATTTCAAGCAGCCATTCGGATGTACTGGGCAATCCCCGCAATTTTTTGGAAGAGATTATTGAAGAAGATATTAAATCGGGTAAACATGGGGGAAGGGTATTAACGCGTTTCCCCCCCGAACCCAACGGATACCTTCATATAGGTCATGCCAAGTCCATTTGCCTCAATTTTGGGCTTGCCCAAAAATATGGCGGTCAGACCAACCTACGGTTTGATGATACTAACCCCACCAAAGAGGAGGTGGAATACGTTGAGTCAATTAAGGAGGATATTGAATGGCTTGGCTTCAAGTGGGCCAATGAGCTTTACGCTTCTGATTACTTTGAGCAGCTGTATCAATGGGCAGAGTTGTTAATCAATAAGAAGTTGGCATATGTTGACGATCAATCGCAGGAAGAGATACGGCTAAATCGGGGGACAGTAACCCAACCGGGCACGGAGAGCCCATGGCGTAACAGGAGCGTGGAAGAGAATCTGGAACTTTTTCGCAATATGCGGGCAGGCAAATACCCGGACGGCAGCCGGGTGCTTCGCGCCAAAATTGACATGTCACACCCCAATATGCTCATGCGCGACCCCATTCTCTACCGGATAATCCATGCGCACCACCATCGCACGGGTAACGATTGGTGCATCTACCCTATGTACGACTACGCTCATGGTCAATGCGATTCTATAGAAAGGATTACCCACTCCATCTGCACTTTAGAGTTTGATGTGCACAGGCCCCTATACGATTGGTTCATCGAGAAGTTGGAGATATTCCCTTCGCATCAGTATGAGTTTGCCCGGCTAAACCTAACCTACACAGTGATGAGCAAGCGCAAGTTGCTTCAGCTGGTGCAGGAAGGCTTTGTTAGCGGTTGGGACGATCCCCGGATGCCTACCATTTGCGGGCTTCGCCGCAGGGGTTTTACTCCCGAATCATTAAAAAATTTTGCTGAAAAAGTAGGGGTTGCCAAGCGCGATAACGTCATTGACTTATCGTTGCTGGAATTTACCCTGCGCGAAGACCTTAATCTGCGCGCTCAGCGTCGCATGGCTGTTCTTAACCCGCTGAAAGTGATAATTACCAACTACCCCGAAGGGGAGTTTGAAGAATTGGAAGCCATCAATAATCCCGAGGATGAAACGGAAGGGAAACGCCTGGTTCCTTTTGGCAGGGAGATTTACATAGAGCAGGAAGACTTCATGGAGAATCCTCCAAAAAAGTTTTTCCGATTGGCTCCCGGAGCCGAGGTTAGGCTTCGCTACGCCTATTTCATCAAGTGCAACAACGTTGTGAAAGATTCGCAGGGCAATATTACCGAGTTGCATTGCACCTACGATCCTAAATCTAAAGGTGGTAACTCGCCCGACGGGCGAAAGGTTCAGGGCACCATACATTGGGTATCGGCTAAGCATGCCGTTAAGGCTGAAATTCGCTTATTCGACCGCCTGTTTATGAGTATCAACCCTGATGATGTTCCGGAGGGTGTAGATTGGAAAACGGGACTTAACCCCGAATCTCTTAAAGTGATCACAGGGTTTTTGGAACCCTCGCTCAAAGAGGCAAAGCCATTGGATAAGTTCCAGTTTGAGCGCATGGGCTATTTTAGCGTTGATTACGACAGTAAACCTGAGAATCTTGTTTTTAACCGTACTACTACCCTGAAGGATACCTGGGCAAAAATTGCAGGGAAATAGTTACTTGGACAAAATATTGGCAAATTTTTTACAAAAATGCAGCTCGTATTTGTATATTTGCAGCCCTAATAATTGTCCTGTGGTGTAATTGGCAACACGTCTGACTCTGGATCAGAAGAGTCCAGGTTCGAGCCCTGGCAGGACAACAAAATATTCCTTATTCCTGAGGATAAATCATCTCAATCCTGCCCACTCACTTAAATTAACCTTTGAGATTTTAAATCTAATTCTTACATTATTAAAAACCTAAAGGGGTTGCCAATGAACCTGAACCATAGCAACCCCTTTCCATTTATCCGGCCAAGGCGACTATTTTAGCTTTGATGGTGAAAATTTGGCCACGTAGCAAGCATTGCTCTCAATATCTTTACTATTAAAAATATCTGTTTTGTAACGGTTATTGACATACATTTCTGCCTGATCGCAATAGTATTTACTGGCAGGAATGCCCGAGGTTCCGGTAGGAATAACCACCAACGAATTATCCCAATTGGACAGATCGTAAATATGCCTTTGGGATGCACCGTTGTTGGAAGTAAAAGGCTTTTTAAAGCTAAAAGAATAGGGGCAAACTGTATGGAAACTGCCTCCAACGGGGAACGGCCCTTTATTCAGGCTAAATATTCTATCCAATATTTTTACAGAGCCCATGGGGTGGCCAAGAGTAAGGCGGTGAATTTTTCCCCATTCCCAGCCGTTAGGATTGTTACCCATATTATCTTCCAGCCAGCCAACTGTTTGTTTGAATGTGATTAAAACCATGTCTTCAAACGACTCCCTCTCTTCAGTATTGATGTCATCAACCCATGATGAATTGGGATTACGCCACACATGGTCGAAAAGTTCTTTACATAACCCCGAACTGATGAACTCAGTGTAAAGGTCTTCACCCATTTCATCGATTACGGTATTCTTAATAAATAGCAGGTAAAATTTCTCAAAAATCGTTGTTGCAATGCTTTCAGGTTTTAACACCAGGTCCCAATTTTTCAGGTATTCCAATGATTTTAACTCGTTCTCCGTAAGGTCTTTGGCAGTTGAAAGAGCGGCTATCAGCTTGTTAAGGTATCGCTCCACAAGTTTCGATTTGAAATCAGACTGCATGGCCTTGTAATCCTCAATCCCCAACTTTTCTTTGGAATTAAGCATTTCAACAATCCTATCGGCACGGTTCGGGATTGAGTACCAGTAACCGATATAGTAGGGATAATCATCGCCTACGGTTCTGTTATTGGCGGAACTGATAAACCCTTGTGGCGGATTGAATGTGTAGGGAAGTTTTTCAAACGGAAGCAGTCCTTCCCAATCATACTGATCGGTTTCGCCCGGGTATATCGATATCCCGTTGCCTGCCTTACGCACTGGTGCTCCGGTTGCAGTTTGAAGTCCGATATTCCCATCCACATCGGCATATATAACATTTTGGCTAACAGAGGTCATGGTGGTGAGAGCATTGCGAAAATCATCCCAGTTGGCTGCCCGATTAAGCAAATAAACAGTTCGTAACTCGTTGCTATACATATTGCCTGTCCATTGCATGGAAATAGCTTCCCCCTCAATCTTTTTAAAACCCGATACGATGGGACCTCTATGGGTAAAGCGAATTTCTTTGGTTACGGTGTCGCCGCCCTTAACGGCTATCTTTTCAGGGCGTATTTCCATATCTTTCCATTCCCCATTGTAACGGTACTGATTTGGGTTTTCGGGGTTGATTGTTTCTAAGTAAAAATCGGTTTCATCAACATAAACATTGGTCATTCCCCAGGCAATACGCTCATTATGACCAACGATAACTAAGGGTTGCCCCGGCAATACCACGCCCGTAACGTTCAGCTTACCATCAACTACCTGATGCATTTGGTACCAAATGCCCGGAGCATT
>JAKQEF010000114.1 GCA_029558675.1 Bacteroidota bacterium
TATGCGTCTTTAGCAAACTTTTTTGCATTGATTTCAACCTTCAGAATGAAGAAATAGTTCTCATCGTCAAGTTGTAGGAATTGGTAATCCAGAGTTTCCCCTGTTTTTCTGGCAATATCAATCAGCCCAAGCCCGGCACCACCCTTTTCCGATAGCTGTCCTTCCTTAATTTGTTTTTTATACATTTCTTTCAGTTCCTCCTGAGTGGCATTATTTACAGTGATTAAAGACTTTTCAAGGGCATCCTTGTGCTTTCTGGCTACCATGTTGGAGGTAATCACGTAGTAGGTATCCAACTTCTTCCCAATGATAAACAATCCACTGCCGATTTTCCTTTCCCTAATCTCGTCGGAATGCTTGTTCATGTTCTGAAGAGTTTCGACCATTACATGGAATACTTTTCTCTGTACCGACCGCTCCTCGCTTTGCTTCTCCATGTCCGATTCGGCCATTGAGGTGAACATCTTGGTAATTCCGTGGCTGAATTCACCGAGGTAAACCAGCGAAAAGCCATTTTCAATCATCTCGTCGTAAATGTTCGACACCGATTTAATAAAGTTGAAGCTGAGATTCATATCTTTTCAATTTTTTGTGTTTACAATCCTAACATATGCAAGCCCTGTTTAAACCTAATATCCACAGGAATATTCGATGAATTGATACGATTCAAATCGTTTTGCAATTCTTCCTTAATATACCCCATGCTTTCAAGCATTTCCTTTGCAGCTTCGTAATCACCGTCACCCTGAATAGTGAGGGTTCTGTCGGCCATCATATGCATGGCTTTTGTCATGTTATCGAAATTAACACGGTAAGTTCCAGTTTCGGGATTGCGGGTAAAGGCATCATGCTCCTGGAAAAAGTAAAAGCGCATCATATTGGCTTTCCCATGGGCCGATGCAGCTCCAAATCGAACGGAGCGAAATATTCCAGCCATAAAGGTTACATAGTTGTCCATTAAATCCTTGCCGGGGAATTCTCCCATTTCGTATAGTTTGGTCACCATGAACAACCCCAGAATATCGGCCTTATTCTCTTCAATGGCACTATAGGTATCTTTAAGGGCTTCACGAACAGGCCCCTTGTTATTAATGGCCTGTTTAATGCCAAGCCCGTGTGCCACTTCGTGGAACATGGTGTTTTCGAAAAAGGCATCGAATGTAATGTGCTTACGCTGATCCTCATCAATTATCAATTCGCTGATGGGCACAAGGATTTTGTCGAATTTGTATTGCATGGTGTTTTTCAGCTGTAGCTTACGGCTGCCCTTTTCCACATGTACTCGTGCATCGTTGGGTAGGTTGATGGCGATGGTTTTGCTCCCTGCATTGCAATCGCCTGCATAGAAAACAACTTCATATACACCAAGGTCGCTATCGCTTCCGGGTACCTCTTTTTTATACTCGGGGCTAACGGGCAGACTGTTCTGTAGTTCGGGGAGGAGGGCGGCAAAGCGGCTCAATTTACTGCTCCATTCAAGGTCTTTTATTAGAATAAATGCCTCATGTGCAGCCTTGTAGCCATAGAGCCCGTCTTCATAATTCTCAATGGGCCCCACTATAAAGTCAATGTTGTTGGTCTTCATGTCCATCCATGCCAAATCGCTTGCCAGGTAGTCATCTGTCAGCAGGGCTTGTGAGCGTGCAGTAAGGTAGTTTTTCAACCCTTCATCTTCGGCCAATTCAGCTGCTTTTAGTAGCAACTCTGCTGCCTTCTCGTGCTGCTCTTTGTAGGCTTGGCTATAGGGGACCGACTCCAGAGTGCCATCATCTTTTCGAACGATAACCGTGTAAAGGCTGCTTTTGGTTTCAGAGTCAAAGGCTTCAAACTCCTCCTTGCTCATGTCCAAAGGGTAGAAATTTGCCCCAAGGGGCTTGTTACCATATCCGTTGATAAAAGGTTCGTTGTTATTCAACCTTTCCCAAGGACCGTAGTTAATCTCCATGAATTTTTGAGTAGACTCATCCTTAGCGCTTTCCAACAGGGCAAGTTTATCGCCGTAGGCTTGCTGCCAAAAAATGTCATCCATAATTTGGGCTGCTTCAAAGAGTAGGGGAAGCATTTGTTTTTCCTTATCCGAAAGGTGGCTGATGTCGGCTGTGAGGTCAACTTCAATAAAGTTATCTACCTTAGATTGTATCTCGTTTTGCGGTTGGCAGGCCGAGAAAAACAATGAGACCGCTGACATGATGAATGCAATTCTTTTCATTTTGTTTAACGATTTATTTTGATAGTTTTTACATCTCTAAAGATAGCTAATATATTCCTTAATGGCATAGCCATGAATGAAAATAACCCTTAACGACTATGCCTAGAATATTTACATAATTGTAATTGATAAGGTTACAAAAATGCATTAAAACCATTAAGGGTATAAAACAGTCTTGCTTCGTTTAGTAGGCTCGGGCAAACACAACTCTTTGAGCCGATGGTTTACCTGTTACAATACATTTACCCTTTTCTTTTTTACCATCAATAGGAATTAATCGGATAGTAGCTTTGGTTTCCTCCTTAATTAAATCTTCGGTTTCCCTTGTTCCATCCCAATGAGCCATTACAAAACCGCCTTTCTCATCAAGCACCTTTTTAAACTCCTCATAGGTATCCACCACATAAGTATTTTTTTCTCTAAAATCCAGGGCTTTACGGTAAATATTGTCTTGAATGTTGTCAAGCAAATTCACCACGTACTCCACAAGGTTGTCCTGGCTTACAAATTCTTTTGTTAGGGTATCCCGACGGGCAACCTCTGCAGTTCCTTTCTCTATGTCCTTGGGTCCTATGGCAATGCGAATGGGATATCCTTTTAATTCGCACTCTGCAAATTTGAAACCGGGTTTCACCGTATCGCGGTTGTCGAAAAGAGTCGATATCCCTTTGGCATCCAGCTTTGCCTTCAGCTCAACTATTCGTTGGCTAACCTTAGCCAACTCATCATCATTCTTGTATATGGGCACAAAGGCTACCTGGATGGGAGCCAGTTTGGGTGGCAAAACCAACCCATTATCGTCGGAGTGGGCCATAACCAGTGCGCCCATAAGGCGCGTTGAAACACCCCACGATGTTGCCCATACGTAGTCCATATTACCGTCCTTGGTAGCAAACTTCACGTCGAATGCTTTGGCAAAGTTTTGTCCAAGGAAATGCGATGTTCCGGCCTGCAGCGCTTTTCCATCTTGCATTAACGCTTCAATGCAGTAGGTATCTATGGCACCGGCAAATCGCTCCCCCTCAGATTTGGTTCCGATAAGCACCGGCATGCCCATCCATTTTTCAGCAAAATCAGCGTAAACATGTACCATTTT
>JAKQEF010000120.1 GCA_029558675.1 Bacteroidota bacterium
AGTGGGAGTACCATCGTCGTAACGGACGTGCAGGTGAACAATAGCGGCACCGGCATCCACGGCCGATTTGGCCTCGCGAACAATCTCCTCCACAGTATAGGGAACCGCCGGATTTTGCTCCTTGGTTACCTCTGCTCCGCAAATAGCAGCCGTAATTATCAGTTTTTCCATGGTAAATCAGATTTAATTATTTACGTTGACAATTCTTGGGTACAATGCAAGTCCCGCTTGCACGACAAACAACAACGGGCTCGGCAAGCAAATCGGCAGCCGAGTCGGAAATATCAGAACGGGGTACAATTACCTTCCGTGCCTCAAAGGTCATTTTTCGTGAAGTGTTTCCTACTTCTGTTATCTCACCCGTGGCCTCGATAAAATCGCCGGCATGCACGGGGGCCAGAAAATCGACGGAGTCGTAAGCCCTGAACAGACCCTCATCGCCATCATGTCGTATCAGTAGTTCGGTAGCTACGTCTCCAAACAGTTCCAACATCTTGGCGCCATCAACAAGATTTCCGCCGTAATGAGCGTCCTTTAAGCTCATTCTAACTCTAATCATCACTTTACTTTCCATAGCGTTGGTTTTATTATTTATACTGATTTTTTTACAATGAAATTGACAAAGATGGATTGGGTAGCCACGCTCTCGGGTGCAATTTTTCCCACCTCAACAATCTCCTCGGCCTCGGCAATTACCAAATCGGCAGCGGTGGCCATGGCAGTATTGAAATTCTGGGATGAACCCTTGTAGAAGAGGTTCCCGTAGGTATCGGAAATGCTTGCTCCAAGCAGAGCAACGTCGGCTTTTAAGGGCTTTTCCAAAAGATAATCACGCCCATCAACATTTATGACCTGCTTGCCATTTTGAACGACGGTACCTAAACCTGTGGGTGTTAAAAATCCTCCCAATCCTGCACCGGCACTACGGATGCGTTCTACTAAAGTACCCTGTGGGTTAAATTCGATTTCAATTTCCTTATTGTTGAACTGCTCAATGGTGCAGGGATTGGTTCCTATGTGCGAGGTGATAATTTTCTTAACCTGCTTGTTGGCAACAAGTTTGCCAATTCCCTTGTCGGGAAAAGCGGTATCGTTGCATATAATGGTAAGGTTTTTCACACCTGACTCCACCATTTTATCAATAATGCTTATGGGGCTACCAACGGCCATAAATCCGCCTATCATAACGGTCATTCCGTCTTTTACCATGGCGGCGGCTTCGGTTGCCGATATTTGTTTGCTCTTCATCCTTTATAATGATTTATGTAACAGTTTTGATTATTAACAATTGTTGCTAGTCAACTAGATAGTCATTCCTCCATCAACACTGAGCGTTGCTCCGTTGATATAGGCAGCCTCATCGGATGCCAGGAACAGGTAAGCTGCGGCAATCTCCTCGGGCATACCCAGGCGGCCCGATGGTACCTTGGCCTTCATTCCGTCCAGAATATTCTCGGGCATCTTGGCCACCATTTCGGTGGCGATGAAACCCGGGGCAATGGCGTTGACAGTTATACCCTTACGCCCCAGCTCGCGGGCCCATGTTTTGGTCATTCCTATAAGCCCCGACTTGGTGGCCACGTAGTTGGTTTGACCAAAATTACCATACAGTGCTACCACTGATGAGGCGTTGATTATTCGGCCATAGTTTTTCTCCACCATGTAATCCGAAATAATTTTGGTGCAGTAGAATACGCCGGTTAAGTTCACGTCGATAACCTGCTGCCACAGTTCGGGAGTCATTTTCTTCAGGCTGCTGTCGCGGGTAATCCCTGCGTTGTTTATCAGGATATCAATTTTGCCATATTTTTCCACCACAGCCTTGGCGGCAGCCTCAATCTCATCGTATTTAGCCGTATTCACCTTGGCAAAAACAGCGTTTTTGCCCTCGGCGTTTAGCTTGGATGCCAGATTTTTTCCCCGGTCCTCATCCAAATCCCAAATAACGACGGTTGCGCCTTCGGCAGCAAAACGAATGGCTGTGGCAGCGCCAATTCCGGCAGCACCACCAGTAACTATGGCAACTTTATTCTCGAGTCTTTTCATTGTATCAATGGTTAATGGGTTAAATAAATTGTGCATCGTTTTTCAGTTTGGCTACGCCAACAATTGCAGGTGCACCCTGTGAGTTCACCAACGAGCAATTTACCAGGCCTACATGCTTTTCGGTGTTAACTTCCGTAACCTCGAACCGGGCTTCATATTGCTCCTCAACAAATACGGGTGCAAGGAACTTCATCTCCTGCGACAGGTATATGGTTCCCTCGCCGGGAAACAGCGTTCCAAATACCTTGGAAAAAACTGCACCCGAAAGGAAGCCGTGTACTATTGGTTTTTTGAATATGGTTTTGGCCGCATATTCGGAGTCGAGGTGAATGGGGTTAAAATCACCGGTAACTTCGGCAAACTTAACCACATCGGCCTGTGTAAATTTCACTTTATGCGAATAGGTATCTCCTTGCTTAATCATGGTAACAGTTTTTGTTATGTTGAGTCAATTAAACATTTTTCAAAATGATGGCAGTTCCCATACCACCACCTATGCAAAGCGAGGCCAATCCATACTTCTTGTTGCTGCGCTTCATTTCATATATGAGGCTCACTGTTATCCTGTTGCCCGAAGCACCAATGGGGTGTCCGAGGGCAATGGCTCCGCCATTGAGGTTGCAATGCTTTTCAAACCAATCGGGTGTTACGCCGTGGTCGGTGCAAAGCTGTTTGATAACCCCAAGCGATTGGGCTGCGAATGCCTCGTTCAGCTCCACCACCTCCATATCGGTGAGCTTCATATTGGCCTTTTTGAGTACGTTGGCAATGGCCGGAACCGGGCCCATACCCATGATGGCGGGGTCAACTCCGCCCTGACCGGGGGCAACGATTTCCACAAGAGGTGTTAGCTTGTACTTGGCCACTGCCTCTTCCGATGCAACCAGCACAAACGATGCCCCGTCGTTTATACCCGATGAGTTGCCGGCAGTTACCGAGCCATCCTTTTTAAAGGCAGGGCGAAGTTTGGCCAGAATTTCGGGAGTGGTGGTTCGATTTACGTACTCGTCGGTATCGAAAACGATGGTTTCCTTGCGAGTTGGCACCTCAACGGGTACGATTTCGGCCTTAAACCTTCCCGCATCGATGGCTGCAGCTGCCTTTTGCTGCGAGGCATAGGCAAAAGCATCCTGCTCTTCGCGGGTGATGCCATACTTATCAACAATATTCTCGGCGGTGATACCCATGTGGTAGCCCTGAAAGGCATCGGTGAGACCGTCGATAATCATGTGGTCTGCCATGGTTATGTCGCCCATCTTTTGGCCATTGCGAATGGCCGCCGGCATCACAAAGCCGGCTCCCGACATGGATTCGGTTCCGCCGGCCAAGATGAGGTTGGCATCCCCGGCCTTGATGCCGGCAACGGCAAGATTAATGGATTTCATGCCGCTACCGCAAATCATATTCACGCCGTAGGCGGGAACTTCTGCCGGTATGCCGGCGTTGATGGAAGCCTGACGGGCAATGCCCTGTTTTTGTCCTGCCATCAGGATATTTCCCACCAGCACCTCGTCGAGGGTTGAGGGGTCAATTTTGGTCTCCTTGAGAATATCTTTTATAACCACAGTGGCAAGCTGTGCCGGTGAAATTCCGGCAATGGTGCCCAAAAACTTGCCGATAGCGGTACGCTTAGCGGCAACGATAAATACCTTACTCATAGCTATTGTTGTATTGGTTTAATGTCTTTTGGAATAATCAGCTTGGCTTCGGTGGCAGCCTGTACCTCTTCTACCGTGAATTCGGGGTTAATCTCCTTTAGTACAATGCCCTCGGGAGTTATTTCCATCACGCCCATTTCGGTGATAATAAGGTTTACTTGTCCCGCAGCGGTTAGGGGTAAACGGCATTCAGTCATAATCTTATGCGAGCCCTTGGCGGTGTGTTCCATGGCAATGATCACCTTTTTGGCACCGATTACCAGGTCCATGGCTCCACCCATACCCGGGGTGAGTTTCCCGGGAATCATCCAGTTGGCCAGGTTACCCTTTTCGTCAACCTGCAAGGCCCCAAGGATGGTAACATCCACATGGCCACCTCGGATGATGCCGAATGACGTTGCACTATCAAAACATGAAGCCCCGCATTTGAGCGTGACAAAACCTCCTCCGGCGTTGGAAAGGTTCTTATCCTCTTCACCGGGGGCCGGGCTCGGCCCAATGCCAATGAGGCCGTTTTCGCTCTGTAAAATAACGTGGACATCCTTGGGAATGTAATCGGGCACACAGGTAGGCAGTCCGATGCCAAGATTTACCAGGTCGCCATCCTTTAGCTCCAATGCTGCCCTACGGGCAATAATTTCACGAATTTGATTCTTATCCATAGTTGAAAAAACTTATCTATATCAATAAAAATGAGTAAAAAAGTAACGAATTGTAGTTAAACCTAACCAATTTTTGCAAATCTAACAGTTCTTTTTCTTTCTTCCTTTCTTTTCAAAGATGTTTTAGAAAATAAAAAATAATATTTCACAACTTGCAGACTCTAAGTTGCATTGACAGAATAAGATACTTGTAGTAGAATTCCTGTCAGTGGCTTCAAATTCGGCAAAAGGCTTTATGTACCTCCGCCTATTTCACCCGTTTTAAAAGTATCGACTATTCTAACCAGATCTTCATGGTTGTCAGTGATAATCAGTAGTTTGTCTTTTTCATTTAAAACGGTTTTCCCTGTGGGCACAAAATATTTATCCTCACGTTTTACCATCACCACAAGAGTATTATCAGGGAAAGGCAAGTTCATAAGCAGGCTGCCATTTTTTAGAACCCCGGGAGTAATCTCAATTTCACAGGTAACCGATTTAATGTCGGATGACAGGTCTATGTCGAAATCCACCAATTTTTTAATCTCCTTGGGCTTTTCGGCAAGTTTCAACCAGCGTGCAATCATGGGGAGTGATGTGCCCTGTACCACCAGCGAAATCAATGTGCAAAAAAATACGATATTGAAAATTATCCTTGAATGGGGTACATTTTCAACCAGTGGGAATATGGCAAAAATAATGGGGACGGCCCCTCTTAGTCCCACCCATGAAACGTAAACTTTGTCTCTCGCGGGCATTTTTCGGAAAGGAAGCAGGCATAGGAAAACGGTTAGAGGTCGGGAGAAAAAAATCATCAGTAAGCTGATGATGAGCCCGGGAACGGCGATGGGAAGCAGCTCATGCGGGTTTACAAGAAGCCCTAAAGTTAAAAACATGATTAGCTGGAACATCCATGCCAGGCCGTCGAAGAAATTGAGTGCCGAGCGCTTATGCACAAACTTTGAATTGCCTATCACAAGTCCGGCAACGTAAACGGCGAGAAATCCATTGCCTTTGAAAAAGTAAACGGCAGAGTAGATGAAAATGCAGAATGTGAAAACCAGTATGGGGTAAAGTGAGTCGTTCCCTATTTTGATGCGATTGATGATGATTACCGATAATTTTCCAAGCAGATATCCCAGCAGTGCGCCAATGCAAAGTTGCAGCAATAGAGTGCCGGCTACTACCCAGTAGTTTGGTATGTGATTCAGCTTAATAAGGTTTATCAAGGTGATAACCAGCACGTATGCCATGGGGTCGTTGCTACCGCTTTCCAGCTCCAACATGGGACGCAGGTTGTTCTTCAGGTGCAGCCCCTTGCTGCGGAGTATGGAAAACACTGATGCCGAATCGGTTGACGACATGGTGGAGGCCAGCAGGAGGGAGGTTAAAATCCCTATTCCGGCTGATTTCATGGTTAATCCGAATATCCACCAAATGGCGATGCCGGTGATAAGGGCAGTAAGGAAAACGCCCAGGGTTGCCAGTATAACACCTTGTGTCACAATGGGACGAACCTCCTTAAAGCTGGTATCCAGTCCCCCGGAAAAGAGGATGATACACAAAGCTATGGTGCCAATATTCTTGGCTGCATGTATGTTCTCGAACTGTATGCCCAACCCATCGCTGCCACTGAGCATGCCCACCGCCAAAAACAGCAGCAGCGCGGGTACGCCAAATCGCGAGCTGGCCTTTCCGGCAAGAATGCTGAAAAAAAACAGACCGGAGAGTACCAGCAGAACGATTTCGATTTGTAGATCCATTATCATTGAGCTAAACCAATAATGAGGAAGTAATTATGATTTTTTTCGGTATAAAGATAGCAGAAAGCCTGCAATAAAAGAGCATGTGGGTAGAATTTTAATGGTTGATGCAGCCTGCGCATTGTAATCTAAATAAATAAAATGGTCAATAAAGTATATGGCAAAGGAATGAGTTTTTGCTATTCGTACATTGTTGTAACCGAGGAGTAGCACAGGAATTTGTGATGAATAAATGCATTTTTTCCCCCAATTACTCCCATTACGCCCGAAAAATTGTATTTTTGCAGCGGTATTATGAATACTATCTCGCCTGTATAAGAACGTCCTGAACGGACAAAAGCTAAATACCCCTTGGCTTGTTTTATTACAGGCAACATATTTGAAATTAGTTGCACACAGAGCGCTTGGAATTGAACCTTTTTGGTTCAGTCCGGTTTTTGAAATATTGATGGGTTAATGACAACCCTATTTGGATAGTTTTTTCATTGCATAACTAAGAAAGAATGTTGAGTTGGAGTGTAATACTTGTACGATTGGCCCTGGCCTCACTATTTGGTGCGCTAATAGGCCTGGAAAGGGAAAGGAAAGATTGGGTGGCCGGTTTGCGTACCCACATGCTGGTTAGCGTGGGATCCTGTTTGTTTATGATTGTGTCCGCCTTTGGATTTGCCGATATTCTTGGGACAGAACATGTTGAGTTAGATCCTTCAAGGGTGGCGGCTCAGGTGGTGAGCGGGATAGGTTTCATTGGTGCGGGCACCATTCTCTTCCTGAAGCGGGGAGCCGTAAGGGGGCTGACCACAGCCGCCGGGCTATGGACAGTTGCAGCCATAGGAATGGCTACGGGAGGAGGACTTCACTTTGCCGCCGGTGCCACCACCATCATTGCCCTTATTATCCTATGGATACTCCAGCCCATTGAGTTTGTCTATTCGAAAAAATTCAAGCACAGAACCCTCCGTGTGGTTACCACACTTGATGCGGATACAACGGAGTTGATTAAGAGTATTTTCAACCAGTTTAACCTTAAGATTTACAATTTTTCGCTCAACAGGGTGGAGGACGAGTTTGTTTACCAACTCCAAATCGATTATAACCATGTGGAGAATCTGGACGAAATAGTGAATGAGCTGAAGAGTAATCCCTCAATAAAGGAGATAGACTGGACGTGATGACATGGTTGCGTTTATGGTTTATCTGTTGATTTCATAATAGTATTAGCGACTACTACCTAAGAACCTATTTTTGGTAATACCAATTGAGGATAAGGGTCACAGTGTTTCACAGTGTATAACACAGTGTAACACCGGAATTCTATTAACCCAAAAAACGAGATAGACCTACGTCATATGCTTGATGGTAGGATGTTAGTGCAAGAATATCTTAAACGAATATTGTAGGGCTGCAATCTTTAATAAATATATTGGAAGCCCTATAAACGATTAAAAATATGATATCTAATTTTTTATTAGTGGAAGAAACGGATAAGTTGAAGCAGTTCTTCCGACTGTTCCAGTAATCGTTCCGCATTGGACGACAGTTCTTCGGAGGTGGATGCGTTTTGCTGTGCAATATTGTTAAGTTGCTGTACGGATTGGTTGATCTGCAGTGCCCCCGACTGTTGCTCCATCAGGGCAGCGGTTGTTTCTCGTATTAATCGGCTGGTATTTTGAATATCAGGAAGGTTACTATTCATCAATTCTCTGGCCTGATCTGACACCTTAGTGCTTTCATTTAAAGAAACTACAATTTCATTGGCAGCAATATTGCTTCGCTCGGCCAGTTTGCGCACCTCGGCGGCTACCACCGCAAACCCTTTACCATGTTCTCCGGCTCGTGCTGCCTCCACAGCAGCATTCAGTGCCAGTATATTGGTTTGGAAAGCAATGTCACTAATAATCGAAATCTTTTGCGCAATCTCATTCATGGAATCCAGCGCCTGGTTTGTTGATTTGGTCCCCTCTTGAATGCTTTCGGTGGTTTTAGAGGCCAATTGCTCAGTTTGCTTTGTATTGTGCGTATTCTGTTCAATGGTTGATACAATCTCCTCCATGGATGTTGACATTTCCTCCACCAGGGCAGCCTGCTCGTTAACCGACTCTGTAAGTTGAATTGAAGATGAGGAGAGAAGCTCTCCCGTACCATGAATGGTAGAGGAAACATTATTTATCCCGTCAACTACTTCTTGCAGTTTTCCGCTAAGTGACAAAATTACATCAGTGATAATGCCAATCTCATCATTAAAAGATGCTTGCTGCTTGTCAACCTTTATGCCCAATTGGCCCTTGGCCAGTTGTTGTAGCGACTCCACAATTTCTTTTAGTGGCTTTCTAATTTTTCGTTGCACAAAGTAGATGCAGACTAAAGCCAGCGCAGTACCCAGTATAAGGGTTAAAACCGGATGAAAGGTTTCAGGATAAACATGCTTTAGGTTTGTGGTAGTCATTATTCCTATTATGGTAATAAGCCACATGGTGGTTATAAATGATAGAATGGACCCTTTAAATACCCGTAGGATAATGAACAAACCCACCGGTAGGGCCACAACCACGGGCAGCAGAAGGCTAATCAAATCTTTTGTCATTTTGGTTGAGGTTTAATCCATTAATATAACGAATTAATGAGGTAAATGTTTCTCATTTCAAAAGTTAGCAACGGCATTGAAACATTTCTTTATTAGCATTTTCGAGATTTTTGCTGTTATTCCCTCTCATGTCAATGTTAGTTTCAAAAGTGGCTTAGTTTCACAGTGTATTGCTCAGCGCAACCCGTTGGGCGGCGGTTGTACCGCCGTCGGATTACTTTTCTAGGCTAAGCCTAGTAAGAAAAACTCAACTTAGGCCGGAGCTTCAGCTGAACAGGTTATTGCAGGGCTAACGCCCCTTAATTGCCATTTTTTTCTTTTGAAGATTTTGGGGCTAACGCCCCAATTAGTTTATTAGTAGATGTGATGATTAACGCATTAACGCATTAACGCATAAGCAGGCTATGCCTCTTGGTGAAACCAAGAAAAAAAATTGCAACTGAGGACGGTGCCTCAGCCGAACGGGTATATCTTATTGACGAAAAACCAACATTTCTGCATTTTTCGTCAATAATTCACTGATATGCTTGTCTGTGTTGCTTTTTAGTAATAATAAAGGTGGCTTAGTTTCACAGTGTATAGCTCAGCGCAACCCGTTCGGCGGCGGTTGCACCGCCCACGGTCTATTGTAAGCCGAACAGGGTGAATGAGCTGTTTTGGGGGAGGGGTGATTAATGGGAAACGGCAGTGGCCTTAGTGTATGGAATTCATCAATCTCTTCTTTCCTATTTCCAAGAACTTGGTTTTCTAATAATGTAGCCATTAAGTAGTTGAATTTCTTCTTCCATAATGGACTTCTTAAATCTCTGTTCGTAACGAACTAGGTTTATACTGTTATCACAATGGTTTGCCAAATCGGTTGAATACCTGTTGGGCGGGAAGAATACAAAAATCTTATGTCCCGGTGAAAGTTCTCTTATTAAATTAATTGGTGGCAGCAAATCGCTGTCGGCACTAACAAGAATAGAAATATCACATTTATTGAAAATAACGTTTCTAATCATTTCAACTGCAATGTTCACATCAGTTTGCTTCTCCTCGAAGGTTTGGAATTCTTGACCAACATACCTGACGGTTTTTTCAAGGTACTTGCCGAATATTAGCTTAAATTTCGGGTTAAGCTTGTTTGCGCTAAAGAAAAGGTCTTGCCTGTCTTTTTTTATAGTATTCTTTGGTACAGCCGTAAAGTAGTAAACCTGTTCCAGTATTTGGTTTGGTTTGATGAACTGCTCAAAAAACCTCACAATATCAATCCAGTAGTACTTTTTCCATTTTTTCGATTTTAACCCGAAATACAGATTAAAACCATCTACATATACGTTAACTCTTTTGTCCATACCAATATATATAAAAAAGCCCCCATTAAGAGGGCTGGGTCTAACGATTTCTCACGTTAGAGGGGTAATAGTACTGCAAATATACAACGAAATTATTCATGTTGCAAATAATATTTAAAATTCCTTAATGGTTCCAATATATTGATAACAGTTTTCGCCATAACCGCAAAAAACACGACACATACGCTGAACGTGTGCTTGCTGAGACCTGACTAATTGGTTGTAAAGATTTTTTTGATAAAAACCAGACATTCAATATTTTATAATTTTATAGCAATGGGGCTGCATCGCTTATGATATAACCCCGTCTATTATAAGCAGGCTATGCCTCTTGGGGCAACCTGGAAAAATAATTGCGACTGAGGCCGGAGCCTCATCAGAACGGGGGGCGTTAATCAATTCAAGCCCTTATAATCGAACACAATAGTTTAAATTATTCATTTGTGGTAAATTTTAATGGTTTTATATTCATCTAGAATTCAGGTATTTTAACAACGCAATCATTAATACTTGAATTCTTTGCAAGTTTTAATGATTTATTTATATCTTTGCCCTATGGCAAATTATATCACACGTAAAGAATATATCAGCAAACTCTTGTCATACAAAGACCAAGACCTCATAAAAGTAGTTACAGGTATGCGGAGGTCGGGCAAAAGCACATTGTTGGAACTGTACCGTATCGAATTAATCAAATTAGGAGTTGCGGAGGAGCAGATCGTCTTTCTAAATTTTGAAGAATTTGAACTTCGCAAGTTTTTGAACGATTTGGACAGCTTGTATTATCACATTATCAATCAATTGGATTTATCAAAACCATGCTACGTTTTTTTGGACGAGGTTCAGAATGTAAAAGAATTTGAACGCCTAGTGGACGGCTTATTCGTAAAACCCAACATGGACGTTTATATCACTGGTTCAAATGCTCGTTTGCTATCGGGCGAATTGGCAACTTTGTTAAGTGGTCGTTATATCGAAATTTCTATTTTACCCTTTTCGTTCAACGAATATCTAACCGCACGAAACATTGATATAAGCAATAAATATCTCAATTACGAAACTTTCTTTTTTGAATATGTCAACGAAACATCGCTACCCAAGGGCGTAGAATTACGAACTAGTGGTTTTGATAAAATCTACGAATACTTAGAAGCCATTTACAATACTATTATTGAAAAGGATATCACACAGCGTTACCAAATATACGACAAACGGGCATTTAGTAACGTAGTAAAATTTGTAGCATCAAATATTGGCAATCCACTTTCGCCAAACAATATTGCGCAAACCCTAAAAAAAGACGGACAAAGTACACATAACACCACTGTTGAAAGGTACTTAGAATACCTGACTACAAGTTTCGTATTTTATAAGGTGAATCGGTTTGACCTCAAGGGTAGAAAACAATTGGCAACACAAGAAAAATACTACCTTGCAGATGTAGGGCTGCTCAATATTTTAAAGGGAAAGGAGCGGACGACAGACAGAGGGCATATTTTAGAAAATATTGTGTATTTGGAACTTTTGCGTAGAGGAAATAAAATATGGACAGGTACGAGCAGAAATAGTGAGGTTGATTTTGTGTGCAAAACAAAGACGGGGAGTATCGAATACTATCAAGTGGCGTGGCAAATGAGTAGCGACAAAACTATAGAACGTGAATATGGGGCATTAGAAAAAATAAAGGACAACTATCCTAAATATTTGCTCACTACTGATAGTTTTACGCAAGATAGAAATGGCATTAAGCATTTGAATGTTTTCAACTGGTTATTAAATTTTGAGATAGAATAAATACCGCTACTGCACGACTTTTGTTCATTGGCGGTTGCATCGCCGTCGGATTATTATTCTAGGCTAAACCAAACAAGATAAGCTCAACTGAGGCCGGAGCCGGAGCCGAACGGGGTAATGTAGCAAAGAACCTGAAAATCAAATCATAAAAAACCCCTTGACAATAACAATTGCAAGGGGTTTTTTCGAATCAATAACTGTATTCTACTTCTTTATGGACCAGCCCGTTTTTAAACCTATTACAAAGTAGGCCAATCCCAGTCCTCCGAAGGCGAAAATAGTATCGCCCACAATGCGTAGCCATCTGAGGGTTTGCATCACGGGTTCCTGCATGAACTCCATGGAACGGGCATACCACAAACCATGATCCACAGAGGCGATGGTTTGCTTAACACCCACAGGAAGTATGCTGATAAGCACCATCAGTATTAATCCGATCTGGAAGCACCAGAACGAGAAACTCAGCACTTTTTCCTTCCACTCCTGCTTAATAGTCATGCCTCTGAGGGAGAAAATCATCAATGCAATGCCCAGCATGCCGTAAACACCGAAGAGTGCCGTATGACCGTGTACGGGCGTGGTGTTGAGCCCTTGCATATAGTAGAGGGCAATGGGCGGATTGATGAGGAATCCGAATATTCCTGCTCCCACTAAATTCCAGAATGCCACCGCAATGAAGCTGTATATAGCCCAACGGTATTTCCTGATCCAATCGGTGGAGTAAGTTAACTTATAATTGCCCCAGGCTTCGGCACCGATCATAACCAGTGGCACAACCTCCAGCGCGCTGAACGATGCGCCCAGTGCAATGATTGACATGGGAGTTCCTGCGAAGTAGGTGTGATGGAATGTTCCGATAATACCCCCAAAAAGGTAGATAATGGCTGTAAACAGGGCTGCTGCTGTTGCCCTTTTTACGTTGATCAATCCCAGTTTAACAAATATAAAGGCGATGATGGCCGTGGCGAAAACTTCGAAGAATCCCTCCACCCACAGGTGAACCACCCACCAGCGCCAGTATTCCACAACGGACAAGTGCGACTCGCGACCATACATAAGGCCGGCCCCATAAAACGCGGCAATGGCAACGGAGGCAACAACAAAAAGAATGAGGAGTTGCTTGTTGTCGGTCTTTTGCTTTAGCGCAGGCAACAGGGCGCGGATCATCAGGAACAGCCATATGACCAATCCTCCAAAGAGTAGGATTTGCCAGAAACGGCCCAGGTCTAAGTACTCATATCCCTGATGCCCAAAGTAAAAGTTTTGCACAATGCCCATTTTCTGCATTACGCCCATCCATTCTCCCGCAAAGGAACCCAACACTACGACGAGCAGGGCACCAAAAAGAACATTTACCCCAAGGCGCTGATATTTCGGTTCAACGCCCGAAACGGCAGGAGCAATGAATAGTCCGGCGGCAAGCCATGCCGTGGCAATCCAGAATATGGCCAACTGAACGTGCCATGTCCGCGATATGGAATAGGGCAAAATGGCATCGAGATTGAGTCCATAGAACCCTTCCCCCTCTACACCGTAGTGAGCGGTAACTGCCCCCATGAGAATCTGCAATAGGATTAAACCCGTTACAACCCAAAAGTATTTCAGGGTTGCCTTCATGGAGGGCGTGGCCTGCAGATTGATCAACGGGTCTTTTTCGGGGTAAACTTCACTAATCTCCTTGTCCTGATTTTTGGCATAGTAAAATCCGAGGAGCCCAATTCCCAACAGCAGCAGTATTATGCTGAACATGGACCAGAAAAGGTGCTGGCTGGTTGGATGGTTGCCCACCAGATCGTCGCCCGGCCAGTTGCTGGTGTAGGTAATATCTTTGCAGGGGCGCTCGGTAACGCATGCCCATGCCGTCCAGAAAAAGAATGCATTCATGCGCTGCATATTTTCAGCATTCTTTATTGAGTTCACGGGAATTGCGTAGGCAATACGCTCTCTTTCCTGTTCCTTGCCATCGGTGAACAGATTGTGGTAGTACTGCGCATTGTCTTTAATGGCCTCGGCCCTTAGATCCGATACAACAAGGGTTTTGGTCGTTGCGTCGTACCGGTTTTTACGTAAGTCCTTTTGTAGCAAAAGTTGCAAGTAGGCCTGTCGTTCGGAATCAAGCTCATCGTAGCTGCACGAGTCGTGCATAAAAGCAAGGCGGTTGAGCATGTAAACCGCTTCGCGGTGAAGCCAGTCGGCCGACCAGTCGGGTGCAACATAGGCGCCATGCCCCCAAATACTGCCCACTTCCTGACCTCCGATGGATTGCCAAACGTTCTGTCCGGCAACAATTTCATTTCCGGTGAAAAGCTGCTCACCACTATCGCTAACAACCCTGTCGGGTATGGGTGGTTTTTGGAAATAAACTTCGAATCCGTAGTAACCCAGAATTGCAAAGCTAACCACCATTACGGCTATAAAGCCAATCCATAGTCGTTTTGTGTTCATGCCAGTTGATTTAGTTAAACAATAACAATTTGTGTATAATCGCTTTTTTAAAACTTGTTAAACTTCTTCATTGCGTTAAAGATTAGCATTTTAAAAAATTTTAAAAACAAGAACCCTCAGCAACGAGTTGGAAGAATTTCTCAACCCCCGTTGTTTGTCCTTTTCAATGTACACAGTTGTGCTTGGGGTAATTTTGTTGCTTAAATCTTCAAGAAGTAACTCTCCTTCGCCTTCAACTACAAAAAATATCACATCGAAGGGGTTGGAATGCAGTGCAATTTCTTCTTTTGGGCTTAAAGCAATATGGACCAGTTCAACCTTTTCGCCGGAATACATTTTTCTCCCATCGAGGTTGAAGGGAACTTTTTCGGCAGTTTCAAGTGTTGTTATTTTCACGTGTTAATGGTATTTATAAGGATTATTGCATTGTATTGACCTGCTGCTATGAAAATTCAAGTGGTAATGAATGACATAATTATAATTCCAGCTTTCAAAGCGTTTTACCCAATGGCAAATTTAAAGTTTAATCCCTTTTCATGGCAGTAATCGTCATTAAAAAATGAATTCAACCATTGAAAACTATTGATACAACAGAAAAAAATAATCCGAAATGGCAATATTAATATTGAATATCAATGATATACCTTAAACTCCAGTGTTAATAATAAAAAACTAAAACAAGTAACCTCATCGTTAAATCTTTTCAGCCCTTTACAGAAACAGCTCAATGCCATTTTGGTTTTATGCCTGAATCAAATATTTTTCTATGATTATTCGTTGATCCTATGTTAGTTATGTGCTCTGCTGTGGAAATTTTTTTTTGTTGATTAAAATTTCAATACTTTTAGAAGTCAAATAAACTGCACAGATAAACTTTTTCTCACTCTAAAAACTCTAAAACAATGAAAAAATTTATGAAATGTTTATTACTGCCTTTGGCAATGCTGATGATTTTTTCATCGTGCCAAAAGGGGTATAGGTATGAATCGGTTAGTAACGATCCCTCGAACACCAGGATTTATACCCTTGACAATGGGCTTAAAGTGTATATGAGCGTGTACAAGGATGAGCCCCGTATTCAAACTTATGTGGCCGTTAAGGTGGGAAGCAAGAACGACCCGTCGGAAACCACCGGACTTGCCCATTATTTCGAGCACATGATGTTCAAAGGGACTCCCAATATTGGAACAATGGACTGGGAGCAGGAGAAAGTGCTGATTGATAAAATTGAAAATTTATTTGAAATATACCGCGTTGAGACGGATGCCGACAAAAGAACCGGGATTTACAAAGAGATAGACAGCATCTCCTACGAGGCATCGAAGCTGGCCATTCCCAATGAGTACGATAAGTTGATGAAATTTATCGGTTCCACCGGAACCAATGCGGCCACATCCAACGA
>JAKQEF010000124.1 GCA_029558675.1 Bacteroidota bacterium
AAAAAAATAGGGATAAACGACTGTAATAGGCTGGGAGTTTTAATTCTGTCAGGCATTGTTCGGTTTGTATGGTCAAACTTGTAAAAAAGGCATGCCAATATACAATTTTTATCTTCCCTATTTGTAAATACCCTCATTAAATGATGTTAGCAAGGCAAGATTGATTATGGCATGTATTTTGAATAGTATGTTTTCGTGTTCAAAACGACCAAATATTTTGAATAATGGACAAGCATATTGATTTCTTCAACATAAAGCATAAATGGGTTTCGCCCCGCGAGGGACGGATACTCATTGCCGAGCCGGGTTTGATGGATCAATACTTCAAACGGTCGGTGATCCTTCTGGTTGAGCATAATGAAAAAGGAACTGTTGGCTTTACTCTAAACCGAATACTTGATATCAAACTAACGGAAATGATACCCGATTTCCCCGACTTCCCCGCTTTGATATCCATAGGCGGACCGGTTAGCCCCAACAGTATCCATTTCATTCACACTCTGGGCAATCTTGTTCCTGACACATGTATCATTGCCGATGGCATTGGCTGGGGAGGAGATTTCGAAGCCATTAAGGCTTTAATAAAGCAGAAAAAAATCACGCCTCGTCAAATCCGCTTCTTTGTCGGCTATTCCGGCTGGGGGTCCAATCAGCTTGAAGGAGAACTGAAGGAGAACAGCTGGGTAGTTTCCGAACTGGACATCGTGCAAGTGATGGCAGGGAAGGATGACCTATGGTCGAAAACGGTAAAACAGCTTGGCCCAAAGTACAAGCCCTGGACCATCTACCCCATCAGCCCATCCTTGAATTGATTGGGAAAGGTATGGCGATTCAGCAGTAAACTCAACTCGCTGCTCACTTTATTGAAATACCTTTTGTGCCGTACTCCCACTATCCACCGGATACCCGAAATGGCATCGGTAATGAAAACTTCATCGGCTTTAACCAGCATATCGGCATCAATTTGCGCCCGCGGGTAAATTTTATAGCCCCATTCCGCAGCCTTACCAACCAGCAACTGCCTTACTATGCCATCCTTGCAACCTTCGGTGAGGCAAGGGGTGTAAAGTTGATCTCCAAAAATCAAAAAAAGGTTCGATGAAATGCTTTCCACCAACCGATTCTGCTCGTTGATCAGCAGGCAATCGTCAACGCCAAATTTATCCCTAAAAATTCCTGCCATTACATATAGTAACGAATTGCTCGTTTCCAAAGCAGAAAGCACATTAATAGGTTTCTTTATCTCGGTATAAATATCGACAATGAGCCCCTTGGTATTGTATGGGTAAAAATCGTGGTCCAAAGGCGTTGAGTGCATTAATATGCTAACGGTATTATTGGCAGGAATAAAGTCCCTCGACGGATTTCTATAAACCGATAGCCTAATGGCAGTGCTCCGGTAATGCCTGTTCTTATTGAGCAACCTGCTAATCTCTTTGGCCAAAAAATCGGCTGAAAAATAGGCAGGGATGTCAAGATTCAGCATTTTCATGCCCCTAATCAGCCTTTCGTAGTGCAAAGTAAGGTGTCGTCCTTCCGTGCCGTAGGCATGGATTGTTTCTAGCACTCCATCGCCATATACAAATAAACGATTATCGGCATCCAATACAGGCTGATTGGAGGGGAAAAATTGGCCGTTGAGCCATATGTAATTACGTCGGTCTTTCTCCATCACATAAACCTTCTATCACTCCCACTGCCTATTCGCCACTTCGTCCACTACCTTCCTGAACACAATGGGTTGGATTGCGCCATAGGTCAAATTTAGCGGTATTTCATCGAAAAAATCGATCTCCTCGATCTCCGAATCGGGTAGTGAGCCCAAAGTGGCAATGTGAGCATAGTATAAACGGCTACAGCTGGTACGATGGTTATACTCAATGAAACAATCGCAAATTGCCCTGAGGGAAAATTTCAAAGCCCCTGTCTCCTCCCTCAACTCTCTTTGGGCGGCCTCGTCCAGCGACTCGTTGGCCTCTATATGCCCTCCGGGCAACTCCCAAGTATCCCTGCCGTGAAGCCTCACCCATACCCATTTCTCCCTGTATCGTGAGATTACCGTAACAAAATTGAAATGATTGCATGCAGCGCCCAGCTTGTAAAAATTTATCTTGGGATTGGACATGGAGAATAGTTTTAGATAGTTATATGCAGGGAATCATCGCCCAATCAATCCGTTAATAAAAATCGAAACAAGCGATGGATCAATTAACAATGGGTAGATAAACCCAAAAACGGCACCGGCAAAATGGGCGCTGTGGTTAATGCCATCGGATGCTTTCTTGCTCATGTAACGCGAGTAAATCAGGTAGGCCGCACCGAACACCACGGCAGGGATTGGTATTACGCCAAACAGGTACAAATTGTTCAATGGGTTGAAAAAAATATTAATAAACACCACTGCCGACACAGCCCCCGAAGCCCCTACCCCACGGTAGTAAATAGTATCCTTATATTTTCGAACCGTAGAAAGGCACGAAATTACGATGCCACCAAAATACAATGTGAGAAAATGGAGAACGGGAAATTTAATAACACCCATCTCTTTTAAATGGTCGAAAATTTCTTCAAGGTAAAGGCCAAACGATAGTAACACTAACATATTGACCAGCAGGTGAATTAAATCGGCATGAATAAAGGCATGCGAGAGTACCCGGTACCACTCCTTGTTGTGTACAATGTAGTATGGCCTCAGCAGCAATTTCTCCATTAGCCTCTTATTATTCAGGGCTATAATGGATATAACAGCTGTAAATATGATTAATACTACCGTTGCCATAGTAAAAACGTTGAGTAGAAGTTTAGAATCAATGAATAATCTTAAAAACCAATTCCCGGAGAAGTTCGCCCTGGTCAACCGATTCGTTATTCCACCCTTTAGAGCGCATATCGTATTCCCTAAGCAATGCGAATACCTGCATACATTTTTGTTTCGTGTAAAGTCGTGCAGCTTGCCGGTATTCGGCAATGAAGAACGGGTTTACACCTAATTGTGACGAAACATTCCTCTCGGACTTATCTTGAATAAAGTGGTACGTGAATATTTTTCTAAAGTATTGGTAAAGAGAAACAACCGTTGCCTGAATGGGGTTTGCAGCCGGATTGCTGGCAAAATAATTCACAATCCTGTTGGCTTTCAATACATCGCGTTGGGCAATGGCTTTATTTAGTTCAAACCTATTAAAATCCTTGCTAATGCCAATATTCTTCTCAATATGCTCTGGCGTAATGCGCTTGGTTTCAGTTGGGATGGTTACGATAAGTTTCTCCAGTTCGTTCACAATTTTACTCAAATCGTTTCCAAGGTAATCCCTTAGCAGTTCAGCCGAAGCAGGGGTTATGTCAATGCCTTTGTTCTTCAGGTATGTAGTAATCCAAACGGGTACCTGGTTGTCGTATAGCCGTTTAAAATCTACTGCAACCCCCGACTTGAGCGACAAATCAAAGATTTTTTTAGCCTTAGCCGTTAGGCTTGCCCCCGGGGCAAGTTTATTATTCAGTACGAGAATGGTTGTCTTTTGAGGTGCATTGAAATATATTTCCAGTTCGTCAATATTCTTCATTACCTGTGCTTCCTTAACTATAACCACCTGATAGTTGGACATCATTGGGTATCGACGGGCAACATCGATAAGGGCAGAAACAGAGACATCCCTTCCGTACAGTACTACCTGATTAAAGGCCTTTTCCGACTCCGACAGAACATTGTCAACTATGTAATCAGTAATCAGATCAATATAGTAGTACTCATCACCGGAAAGGTAGTAAACAGGCTTGTAAATCTTCTTCTTCAGCTCACCGATAATCTCCGAATAGGACTCCTCTATGCTCTTCCGTTTGGCCATGGTTCTCTTTTTAAAACCTAAGATGTTTAACCGATTGTCCGTGGTTTTTAAGCTCTTTGAGCGATTCAATCCCTATTTTAATGTGATCCTCAACGTAAAGTGAAGTAACCACTTTATCACTTTCTTTCGTTTTCACCCCGGTTGAAATCATGGGCTGATCGGATACCAGCAACAGTGCTCCCGACGGGATTTCGTTGGCAAAGCCAACGGTAAAAATTGTAGCGGTTTCCATATCAATGGCCATTGCCCTTGTCTTTCTGAGGTATTCTTTGAATTGGGCATCGTATTCCCAAACCCTCCGGTTGGTGGTTAACACTGTTCCTGTCCAGTAGTCGCGCTTAAAATCGCGGATGGTGGTGGAGACAGCCCTTTGCAGATTAAATGCAGGCAATGCCGGCACCTCAGGTGGCAGATAATCGTTGGATGTCCCCTCGTGCCGGATGGCAGCAATGGGAAGTATGAGATCGCCCAGGGCATTCTTTTTCTTAAGGCCACCGCATTTCCCCAAAAACAGAACAGCCTCGGGTTTTATGGCCATGAGCAAATCCATTACCGTTGCGGCATTGGGACTGCCCATACCAAAATCAATCATGGTAATGCCATCAGCAGTGGCACAGGGCATGTTTGCATGGGGATCGGCAATAATCGTGTCATTATACTGAGTGAAATAATCCAGGTAGTTCCTGAAATTAGTCAACAGTATATATGATCCGAAATCCTCCAATTTTTGACCTGTATATCTTGTAAGCCAATTTGATACAATATCCTCTTTTGTCTTCATTTTTGGGCTTATTTGTAGTTTTTCATCCAATATGGAAAATCATCATATCCCTCTTAAGCAGGGGGAAGCATTTTGATAGCAAAAGTAAAGATTATTTCTGACCTTTACGACACTGTTTCGCCTTGGAATTTTGCGAATCTACAATGATCAGGAATTTTTCAATGATTGGTTGAATGGATACGGAGTTGAACCTACCCCCGTTCGAAGCGTTGATAAAAGAGAAGGAGGGGCAAAGCGTAATATTCGACACAATACGCAGGAAATACGTTGCGTTAACACCCGAAGAGTGGGTAAGGCAGCATTTTATCAACTTTCTCATAGCATATAAAGGGTTTCCAAACGGGCTCATGGCCGTGGAGCAGAAAGTGACAATTAACAGAATGTCACAAAGAGTTGACATAGTGGCATATAACAGAAAAGGCAAGCCCATCCTTGTGGTAGAATGCAAAGCGCCTGACGTAAAGCTTACGCAAGCCACCATCGGGCAAGCAGCCCGATACAATCTCCAATTACAAGCCGGCTACCTGATTATTACCAATGGGAAAAAGCATTTCTGCTGCCGCATCAATCTGCAAAATTCGGAATACGAGGTGCTTCAAAGGATACCCGATTACCAAGAGTTGGTTGAGGAGTAATCCTAACTGTGGCTTATATCATGCAATGGATTGATTGTCTGAAGCATGATCTCGTCTGCCCAGCCTGTGGCCGTTTTAATCCAATCCCTTTTTATTCCTACCTCAGTAAACCCGGCGTTTTTAAATAGCTGGAGGCTAATGAAGTTGTCGTGCGACACATTGCAGTAAAGTTGGTGTAGCTGCAGGGTTTCGAAAGAGTAGTGCATAAGCAGTTTCAAAGCCTCGGTGGCATACCCCTTTTGCCGATACTCCTTATTGGCAATGAGAATGCCAACTCCAGCCCTCAGGTGAAAGGGGTCGAAATCGAAAAGGTCAACCGTGCCAACGGGGACAAGCATAAGCGAGCTCTGGGTTTTAGCTTCGATGATAAGCCTCAGCTGCTTTGCCTCCCAAATGTCCAGATGTGATGATTCGATGTATTTTTTTAGTATATACTTTGAGTATGGGGTGTGGGTATTGCTCACCTTCCATATCTCCATGTTGTTCTCCCACGTATAAAGCAACTCCAGATCGGAAGGTTCGGGAGCCCTTAGTTTGATGAGATTGCTTTCAAGCGTATTCAGCATGTGTGTTACTCCTTATACCTAGTGACATTCATAACCAAAGCACCGGAAAAGCCCAGCTTCTGAATTTTTCCCAACTCCTCTTTTGCAGCCTTTTCTCCCTTAAACTCCCCAAAGAGGTATTGATAAGCGCCATTTCCAATCTTTTCCTCTTTCACGTTAAGGCCTTTGAATACCGCAAAATCTTCAATGGGTTCGTTGGATACCAACACTTGGATTGTGTAAATACCCTCGTTATTCCTTGCCATTCTTGGAATGATCTGTGGTGGCAGGTTAAGAATCGATTTCAGGTCGTTCTCTCCAACCAATGCAGAAGTGATGCACCCGGCATCAATGGCATAGTTAAGTAATTCTATGGCCTGCGATTTATGCTCGAACGTACCAATGGTAAAGGCATACTGCCCCTTCACCCCTTCCAGTTTTCTAGTTTTCTGGCCAAAATACTCGGTAACTTTTGTTTCCAGCTCCTTACTGATGGAATAATTGATTGGTGCCAGCAGAATGGTGTATGATTGTTGTCTTGGTTTCAGGTGCTCCGGTACGTGTATATCTTCCTGGATTTCAACGCCTCCATTTGACTTATACACAGATATTGCTGCTCGTCGGTTGAGGCTTCGCCCCTCCGGGTTATCTGTCCCGTCGGGATTTACATTGGTAGCCACCTCTTCGAAATCGCTTGCACCCCTCACAAGCATTCTCTCCCTGTCGATTCCTCGGGTGGCTAAAAAATCGATTACAGATTTTGCCCTACGCAGCGAGAGTTGATAATTATAGTATGCAGATCCCTTACTGTCGGTGTGCCCACTGACCTCAATGGTTAGGCTCGGGTATTTATTCATCATTCCAAAAACCTTTTCCAGCTCGAAAATGGCCTCACGGTTAAGCTTGTCGCAATCGAATTCGAAAAGGATACTTCGGATAACCAATACATCACCGGAAGCCACCTTTTCAGGGATCATCTGAATTTCAACATGAAACGACGGCTGCTGGAAAGAATCGGGGATAAGGATAGGGATTTCTTTCTTTTTATAGCCTTCGCCTGTGGCAACTAATCGGTAAGATCCGGGCGTAACTTCAAAAAAAAAATTGCCGTTGTTCTCCTCAGGGTTTGTTTCGTGGATTATTTCGTTGGTTTCGAAATCCAGAAGGCGAAGTAAAAACTTATCAGCCTGAACCTCCATATTGTCACCAAGCTGTAATATCCCTTCCACATTAACAGCCATTTGATGGGAGTCTTTAATGGACATCAGGTACAGATTGCGTACGTTGGGGCTATCCTTCTGGACCATGGTCACAAGAGCGCTATTGTTATCGAGCGGGAAGAACGACATATCGTCATCGGTTGTATTAATGGGATAGCCCAAATTAACGGGGGCCGACCACTGGTTATCGCCAATTTTTTCGGAGAAGAAGATATCGTATCCGCCAATGCTGCTATGCCCTTGCGAAATGAAGTAAAGGGTATTGCCATCGCGCGACAGGAATGGCGACTCCTCGTTGTATGGCGTATTGATGGTAGGCCCGATGTTCTGGGGCTCACCCCACTCGCCATTGGGCAGCAATTTGGAGTAGTAAATATCGAGTGAACCATATCCGCCCTTACGGTTGCTCGAAAAAAACAGGGTTTGCCCATCGGGTGAGGTGGAAGCACTGGTTTCCCAATTGCGCGATGTGATGGTTTTTCCCAGCTTTACAGCGGGCTGCCATTTGCCATTCTGGAAAGTACTTCTGTAAACATTGCCAATGCCCCTATCGTTTTTAAACAGGTAGAGTGTATTCCCATCGGGGCTTAACGAAGTGGTAAAGACTTCCCCTTCTGCATTCAAATCAAGGGATATATTGATAGGTGGCCCCCAGGTTCCATCGCTTTTCTTACGCGAAACGTAAATGGCATCATAAAACTTTTCTTTTGTGGTAAATGCCATGGTTTGCTCATCGGCCGACACCACCTGGCAGAAAATATACTTGTCGGTATCGAAAAGTTTTACCTGCTCTATGTCGATCTTCAAGGGTTGTTCCATCATTTTAATGGCTCTCTTGCATGCCTCTATCTGCTGGTCAACATAGTCGAGGCTATAAACGTCCTTGGTATCGATCAACTCTCTGAATGTGCTGTATGCCCCGATAGCCTTGTCGATATTTTCAACCACCCTATATGCCTCTCCCAGGTAAAAATAGGCATTTTTCGGGGCTTTAGTCTCTTTGTAGGATCCCTCAAGGTAGGTTGGAGTAATGTTCTGCACCGCCTGTTCAAGGTAGGGTATGGCCTTGTGTTTTTCCCCCGGAGTATTCAAGTAGCACAATCCAATCCTGTATTGCAAATTGGCATTGTCGGGTTTTTGTTCAAGTGCTTTCTGGTAAAGAGGGAGGGCCTCGGCAAAATCGTTAAAGAGGAAATAGTACTCTGCATCGGAAAAGATTGTTCGATAATCTGTTTCCTGAGCCTTGGTCGTTGCGATGGAAAAAAGCAAAAACGCAACTAACAACTGCCAAAAAATGAGGATTACTCTTTTCATGGTTAGTAGTACTTAGGGTTATGTAATTGCAAACAGGGTGTCAACCAACTATATATCAATACAATAATTAATATCAAGCGCTTTTTTATCCAGTATCCTATTGAATATTCATTAAAAACAAATATAAAAAAAAAACCATTATTCCGGCTGATTATTTCCATGAAAATGGGTAATTGTTAATAAATTGATAATATCCAATCCCCCAAGCAGAAAGCTTGTTAAAAATCGGGATTATTTTCAGTGTTTCAGATAAATGAATTACTCGTTGAGTTCCTCTCTCCTATTCCGTTTAATCAGGAAAAACAGGATTACTGCGGCTGCAACCAGCACCAGTGTTCCAAAAAGTGCATTTGTGCCAAAATGGGAATGATTTCTATGTATTGTTTTATATACGTTCTCTTTCTGCTTTGGACTCAGTTCAAAGAACCCTTCGAAAGCCGTCTCGGCAAAAAGTTGTAACAATTCGGAGATATATGGGGCAATTTCTTTCTCCTTTTGGGTTTTCAAATAGTTCCACAACGAAACGAATGAGGTAATATCGGGGTTTGTAAGCACAGCATAGTCAAGAATATCTGCCAGTGCAGGCGATGCCTTTCTTTTGAGGGACTGAAACTTGAAGAAGAACTCTTCAATCTGCGAGGCGAACGATATCTTGCGCGATTGCCTATACTGCATATCCATGTACTCTTTATTCACTGCATCCAGCAGCTCTGCCAGCATATCCAAATATTCCCGGGCAATTCCCAGCGAATCGGCCAAATGGGCTAATCGTGCGGCCCAAAGGTTATGTATAGTTTTGGGGTTTTGCCAGGTTTTATCGAAACTTTGCAGGATAAGGGGGTTAATGTTCTTATCGGCAAGCACGGTTAAAATCTTGGTGAGCCACTCTGCTTCACGAGCCACTCGCTCAATGTCGTCCTCGCTAATATAGTCGGCAACGGGCTTGGTTTTTTCTTCGCCGGTATCGAGTGTTACCGCCATTGGCTGGGGAATAACAGCTACCGAATCGGATTTGTGTTCGGCCAATCTATTCATGCTGCTTAAATCCCGTTGCAAATCGAAATTCAAATCTTTTGTTAGATCCCCTATTATATCTATGGTTTTAAGCTGTTCCTGCTCACGTACCGGTTTGGCTTCCATTTTGGCAGCAATAATCTCCTTAATATTGCTTTGATCTTTCAGGTTGTATGCTTTCCCTTCAAAGAATAGGGTAAACCTCTTTTCGGGGTCTAAGTATGCGATATTTTCACTCTTCACCGGATCAATCAACGCAACCCCCTGAACGTTTGCCGTATCAATCACCAGGGTTCGTTTAGGCAAATAATCCTTCTTTTCGAAATAATCGCTTGAGGTAACAATGCTTTTCTGATACCGTGGCAGGAAAATTTCCAATTGATAAATATCGGTTTCGCCAATGGCATCATTGGCAAATAGCGCCATAAGTCCAACAGACCCATCTCCAATGGGAAAGTAAAACAAATCGTCATCGGTTGAATTAATGGGATATCCCATGTTTACCGGCTTAGACCATGTGCCATCGCTTTGTTTTTGGGAAAAGAAGATATCGTATCCACCCATCGTATTGTGACCTTCGGAGCTAAAGTATAGCGTATTGCCATCGGTTGTAACGAATGGGGTGTTCTCGTTGAAACGCGAGTTGATGTTGGGGCCCAAATTGGTGGCAGGACCCCAATCGCCACCGGGAACTCTTTCAGACACGTAGATGTCGAGGTCGCCATATCCGCCTCCCCGGTTGCTGGAAAAAAACAGCTTAGTCCCATCGGCCGAAACGCAGGCATGGGTCTCGTAATGCTGTGTGTTGATGTTGTCATTCAGCTTACGCATGGGGCTCCACTTGCCATTCTTGTAGTTGGATACATAAATATTGCCTACATGGTCAACATCCTTAAAGAGGTAGAGTTCATCTCCCGAATAGGACAGGGACAACGTGGTACAGTTCCCATCCACCACTAGGTCGAGGGTAATGTTTCTGGGGGTACCCCACTTATCCCCCTCCTTGCGGGCCACGTATATGGCCTGATAGAACTTCTGTTTGGTGGTAAAGGCCAAGGTTTGCCCATCGCCCGACACCACAGGGTTGTAGTTTGGCAGGTGGTCATTAATGGGAGTGCCCAAATTGCTCCGTAAAAAGTTCACTGGATAGCTCCGGATGGTTTTGGAGCGCTTAATGCTATTCACCTGATGTGTCATGTAATCCATGTCGTACAGCTTTTCGCTGCGAATGCTCTCTAAAAACTGATCATAGGCTTGCTGTGCCTTGTTCAGCTGATTATTGATAAAATAAGCATTACCCAGGTAAAAAAGGGCTTCCACGGGAGCGCGCATTTCCTTGATGGACTGGTCGCTATATCGTTTTGTAATATTCTTTGATGCCCTTTCGAGATAGGGCACAGCAAGGTGTTTACGACCCGGTATATTGAGGTAGCAAAAGCCAATTCTGTAATCGAGGTTGAAATTATCGGTATAGGAATTATGGATTTTTAGATATAAGGCTAAAGCCTCTTCATAATCTTCGAAGTAGAAGTATGCGTTGGCATCCTTATATAATTCTTCTATTTGCTGTTTATTCTGTTGCCCTGCAGCAGTTAACGTGAGAAAAAAACTTAAGCAAATTAGGGTGGCGAAATTAATCCTATTCATTCTTGATACCTGTCTTTATCGGCTGGCTTTAAAAAAATAAAAATGGAATTAACAGAAACACTAAACAATTGCATGGTTCAGCTATTGCTTGATACATATAATTTACTTTAATAAGCTAATGGTATGGAGTTTTGTAAGTTCGCGCTTAGAGTTGACCTGCTGGTTGCCCTGCCCTTGAATGCCGGGCTTTGTAATTATATTTATGCCCGACAGATCCTCTTCGGTATTCTTATTCTTGTTGAACTCTACAAAATAGATGTCATTCTCGCCAAAACTCTCGGTGAGGGTTCGTGATATATAGCCTTTGGTTCCATCGCCAACGGGGTAGAAAAAGATATCATCATCGGTGGTATTGATCGGATAGCCCAGGTTAATGGGTTTTGTCCACTTCCCATTTCTACGGTAGGCAACGAAGATATCGAACCCCCCAATGGTGGCATGCCCATTGGATGCAAAGAAAAGCTTTTTGCCATCGTGCGAGAGCGCAGGAGCAATCTCATCGCCTTTGGTATTGATCGTAATATCCAGTGCTACCGCCTCCGACCATCCGGTGGCAGTTTTGGTGGAATAGTAGATATCAAATCCGCCCTGCCCTCCCGGGCGGTTGCTTGAGAAATAGAGAGTATCGCCCGAAGGGCTGAACGAGCCATAATTCTCCCAGCTTTTCGAATTGATCTCCTTGGGCAATTTTGACATTATACTCCAACTTTTTTTGGTAGTATCGTATGTGCTGATATACAGATTGTACACATCATTATCGTTCCGCGCCAAAAGCAAAGTCCTTCCATCGGCCGATAGGCCTACGGTTCTGATGGCTCCTTCGGCAAACAGCTGTGCTGTAATATTCAGGGGGTGGTACCAATTTCCATCGTTCTTTGTGATCATCATTATGGCATAGTAAAACTGCTGAGCCGAGGTGTAAACCATAGTCTTATTGTCCGATGAAACCACAGGAAATATTTCAGAAAACCGCGTATTCACATATCTGCCCACCGACGAAATTTTAACGCTAACCGGATTTTCTATCATCGACTTTGCATACTCAATAGACTCCATCTCTCTCTTAACCAACGCATTTTCGTTGTCGCTGGGGTTCTTTAGCATGCTTTTATAGGTATTCAGTGCCTCTGTCGCTTTTTCGAACTCGCCAATGACTCTCAAAGCTTGTCCATAGTAAAAGTATGCCTGAACGGGAGCCTGATGCTCGGTATAGTATCCCTCTTGATAATTCTTGGCAATGTCGGTAATTGCCCGCTCAAAAAAGGGAATGGATTTATGCTTCTGATTGGGTATATTCAAGTAGCAAAGGGCAATCCTGTAGTTGATGTTCGCGTTTTTGGGGTGAAGATTATAAATCTCAAGGTAAAGTGGCAAGGCATCCTGATAATCCTCATACAATAGGTAGTATTCGGCATCAACAAATACCCTGTTAAAGTAAGAACTCCTTTGGGAGAATACTGAAAGGGCAAAGAATATAAGAAAAGAGAAAGAATATAATCGCTTAATCATTATACCCTGTTTATCAATACAAAAATATATAAAAAGAATACTTTTTGTATCGCTGTTCAATCGCTCAGTTTATGCAGATAAACAAACGCACGTCAAAGTAAGTAAATTAAATAATATCTGCAAAATAACTTTTCAAAAAACTTATGGTTCAATATGTTGAATAGGATATTTAGGAAGCCTGAAAAAGGGCTATCAAATCAGAGGTAAGGCCTGAATCCGTTGGGATGATAAGTTTAAAAAAATGGTTTAAAAAATATGTACCCCTGAAATTACGGGGCGAAGTTCTGCAGGCTGTCCCTAACCGCTTTCAGAAACATGCCTCCCAGTGCCCCATCAACCACCCTGTGGTCGTACGACAACGAAAGCATGGTCATGTGACGGATGCCAATGGAGTCGCCGCTCTCCGACTCAATCACCACCACCCTTTTGTTGATGCTACCCACGGCCAGTATGGCCACCTGGGGCTGGTTGATAATGGGAGTGCCGGTCAAGGTTTCGAACATTCCGAGGTTGGTGATGGTGAACGTTCCCCCCTGTATCTCATCGGGTTGAAGTTTGTTCTCGCGGGCACGCTGAGCCAGCTGATTCACCTTGGCCGAAAGACCAACAAGATTCAATTTATCGGCATCCTTTACCACAGGGACAATGAGGTTGCCATTGGGTAGAGCCGTGGCTATGCCAATGTTGATATTCCGTTTAACTAATATTTTATCGCCATCAACCGAGCTGTTTATCATGGGGAATTGCCTAATGGCCTTAACGGCAGCTTCGACAAACAGCGGGGTAAGCGTCAGTTTATGCCCTTCGCGCTGCAGGAAGCTATCCTTATTGGCATTGCGCCATGCCACAAGGTTGGTTACATCGGCCTCGATGAAAGAGGTTACGTGGGCCGAGGTCTGCTTGGACATCACCATGTGCTCGGCAATAAGCTTACGCATGCGATCCATGTGTACCACCTCCACGGCGGGAGAAGCATCTGCACCCCTGTCTTCAACAGTGGCTTTGGGTTTATCAATAAACTTGCTTCGTTTCCCGACGTAGGCAAGGATATCGTCGCGCGTGATGCGCCCTTGTAGTCCTGTGCCCTTCACCTGCCGAAGTTCATCGTCGGGAATGCCTTCCTGCTTCACAATGGTTCGCACCAAAGGGCTGATAACCGGTTGTTTTTTATCGGCAGTGGGAATGGGTTTTTCTACGCTACGACTGCCTGCCTCCTCTTTCTTGATGGCTGTGGCGTGGGTATCTTCCCTGCGAAGAGTTTCTGCCGAAGGGGACTGAACCTGTGCCTGTTTATCAGTTTCTACCTCAATAATAACAATGGTTTGCCCCACTTTGGGTACTTCCCCCTCTTTAAAAAGGAACTCTTTAACCCGCCCTGCGGCCGGAGCAGGGATTTCCGAATCGACCTTGTCGGTGGCTATCTCTACTATGGATTGATCCTCGGTAACCATATCGCCCACCGAAACAAGCCATTTGGTAATGGTGGCATCCACAATGCCCTCGCCCATGGCCGGTAAAACTATATCTATCAGCATCATTATCTTTCAATTTTATTAGTATAACACAGGTTCGCTACAATTGTTGAAAAAAACGAGGGGCGGTAATCATAAAATTGTTCACCCTTTGGGGTGAAATATTAGACAAAACTAATTTCCCTGCTTTTTCTGTTTATCAGAAAATTTATAGTGATTTTTCGCTCTTTCCCAGTAATTCCGACATCAAGTATTCGTTCCTGTTCTCAATGCCCTCAATCAATTCCCTTTCAAACTCTTTAAACTCGCTTTTATCCTTGCTAAACCTAATCTTACCCCCTTCTAAATAGTGAATGAAATCGCAAAGGTTGGTCAATGTTTCGATAATATGTGAGGTGATAATCACGGTCTTGCCCATCTGTTTAATTTTTAACAGAATGGAATGTAGAATACGACAGGTTTCCATATCCAAACCGTTAAACGGTTCATCGAGAATAATCAAAGGCTTGTCCTGCTTGATAACACTCAGGATGGCCAGTTTTTTCTTCATCCCCGAAGAGTACTCATCCACAATTCGATGGAGCGGAAGGTGAAATAGTTCATTCCATTTTTCCGTAGGGAAATGGCTATTCTCAAAAAGGCTGAGATGCTCGTACCCCGTAATGTTGGAATAGAAAAAGGGTTCGGCCACCAGATAGGAGACAATTTTTTTGGACAGACGCTCTCCATGCCATGTAATACCCCCGGTATCAATACCCTTAACTCCATACATGGCGTTGAGCAGTGTGGTTTTCCCTGCACCATTGAGGCCAACGATGCCATTGATTGTCCCCTCAGAAATGGTCAACTGAAGGTTCTCAATCACCCTCTTGTCCTTACCATAGGAGATGCAAAGGTTTTCAATGGAAATCATTCAGGTAAAAGTTTAATTTTTGTTTAGCCTTAAAATAGAAACGCAGCATGAGCAGCAAAACCAATGGTGCGAAAATGGGGATTATCAAGCCTATAAATCCAATGCCCACGAGAAGTTGGGCGGCCAACGATTTACTGTTGGGTTCGTAGAATGCGTACTTTGCTATGATTGAGTAGATTTGCAAAATGTATAGCAAAATGAAAATTAGGAAAGGAACATACCAAATGGAGAAATGGAATACAAGAAAACTTGCCATCAGGGGAAGCGAGAGCAAGGTAACTAGGTATGTATGTTGTCGTATCTTTAGTGCCAACAATCCATCGGGGCTTTTCTCCAATGCCGTTAACAACGGGTATGGCTCACATCTTTCGTAGAAATTCAACACTATCACCCCAATTACCAGCAAGGCTGCAGGTACACTGCCAACGAAAAATGAGAAGACAATCCCGGCCAGCCAAACAGTTGCTACAATGGGCAACATCCTCCTCATTCCGCCTCTCCATTCCATACATTCAAGGGGTATCCACTGCAAAAGCCTGCCATGGTAGCGTGTCTGTCCTTTTCCAATGTCAACGTGTGCAATAACCAGGGGGATGACAATGGCGAGAAGTGACAACAACCATAGTTTATGGATAAGGAGAAAAACCACAAGGATTATAGAAATGGCCAGATATTCGAGATAAAAAATCCATCGAAAATGGTTGAAGCCGAAGGAAAGAAACTGCTTGTCCTCCCTGTTTCTGTGCAAAAGCAATATTAAGAGCCAAACAATAGCCGATGCGTAGAGGGCGTTGGGAAGTTTTGATGTTTGCAAAAACATGAAAGCAAGGAGAAGGAACACCATAACCAAGAGAACCATAACCCTTAACAGGCCGATGCCAACCATTTCCCGCCTAATCTGCCTGAGCCGTATGCGTATAAGGTTTGTAATCATTTGACCATGGTTTGCCAAAGTGTATTGCAACGTATGCAGTTCTACTTAGTGAAAAATATGACGCATGACAAACATATTACAATTACAGAAACAAGATTTGAAGCCAATTCTTAAAAAATATTAAAAAACGTTGTTCTCAAAAACACCGATTGTTTATTTTAGCCCCTGTTAAACCAAACCTTGGGCAAGTCATGGAAAATCAGCTGCAAATTTTATTCATAATAGCCGGATATTTTTTCCTGCTAATTCTATGGGGCATCTATCAGGGACAAAGGGTGAAAACCGAGGCTGACTATGCCATTGCCGGTCGCAAGCTTCCCGGATGGGTGGCGGCTCTCTCGGAGCGTGCAACGGGCGAATCGTCGTGGGCACTGCTGGGACTGCCGGGTGCCGCATATGCCGTTGGCCTCACCGAGATTTGGACAGCCCTGGGATGTGTGGTGGGCATTATCACCGCATGGTGGCTGTTGGCATGGCGACTTCGCGACGAGGCCGAGAAGTACAATGCCAACACCTTTGCCGACTACCTTGCCCGCAAACATGGCGATGCAGGCAACACCATCAGGATTGTGGGAAGTTTTACCATTGTTTTCTTTTTCTTCTTTTACGTTGGCGCACAATTCCTTGGCGGCGGCAAAACGTTGCACACCCTTTTCAGCATTAAACCCGAGTGGGGCATGCTTTTTACCGCCCTTATAATTGTCCCCTACGCCATTTATGGAGGTTTCAGAAGTGTTGTTTACACCGATGTCATTCAGGCGCTGATTATGATTTTTACCCTGATAGTGGGCCCCATTGCCGGGCTGATATACATTTCGAACAATCCCGATATTTTTGCCACAAACGTAACTGAAGCCCTACGGCATGCAGGGCCAACTCACCTTTCGCTTACCAACGGGCTGAAAGGGTTGGGAGCAGGGGTTGTAATAGTTAGTGGTTTCAGCTGGTTTTTTGGGTATCTGGGGGGATTGCCGCAGCTGTCGCTGCGGTTTATGGCCATCAGCGACGAGAGGCAAGCCAGGAAAGCAAGGAATATCGGTATTGCATGGACTCTGGTTGCATACGTTGGTGCCATACTGATTGGACTTATCGGGCTTGCCATCTTTGGTCCCGGGACCCTCTCCGATCAGGAGTACGTTATGCCGGCAGTTATCCTCAGGATATTCCCGCCCTACCTTGCCGCATTCCTAATTGTTGGCGCCATTGCCGCCATGATTTCCACCGCCGACTCGGTGCTTGTACTCTCGTCCACCGAGATGAGCGAGAACCTTGTTAAGCCGTTACGAAAATCCATGGATCAACGCAAAGGGTTAAGACAATCGCGGTATATCACAGCCATATTAGCCGCTGTGGCACTGCTCATAGCATACATATCACCCCAGAAACTGATTTTTACGCTGGTGGGCTACGTTTGGGCAGGTATAGGCTGCACTTTTTCGGTGGTAATCCTGCTTACCCTGTTTTGGAAACGTTACCACGGCAGGGCTGCAGTAATAACCATTCTGTCGGGACTTATCTTTACCATCCTTTGGATTAGCCTCGGATTCGACCAATCCATCATTTCGGTCAGGTTTGCCAACTTTGCCTTCACGCTATTGGTAGCCATTGCCACAACATACATTGTTAAACCCGGAGTGCCAAAAGGATAGGGCTTCTATGGCAGGAGTACCGTTCATTTCGACAGGCTCAATGAACGGTTTAGCAACTAGTAAAATATCCATTTATTTGCTTTTTACGTATAAGTTTTGTATCTTTGTACGTACAACATATTGCCATGGAAACAAAATTAACACTGAAATTGAGTAAGCAAGTCATCGGCCGAGCCAAGAAATATGCTAAGTTTCACAAAATTAGCATCTCTAAAATGGTTGAATCTTACTTAGAGTCCGTTACGAAATCAAAAAACTACTCAACTGAGATTTCCCCTTTGGTAGAAAGCCTAAGTGGTGTAATTCAATTGCCTGAGGATTACGATTTAAGAAAAGACTATTCAGATTTCCTGACTGAAAAATACAAATGAAAAAAGTATTTATAGACACCAATATCATCGTCGATCTTCTGGCAAAAAGAGAACCATTCTATGAAGAAGCGGCTATGCTGTTTACACTGGCCGACAAACAACAGGTGTGCCTGAGTGTTTCTGCACTTACATTTGCAAACACCAATTACATTCTTTCCCAATCATTGAAACCCGAAGAAGTCAGGCAGATACTTCGCAAAATGAAACTCATTGTTCAGGTGTTATGCATAAACGAAAAGATCATAGGGTTGTCGCTCAACGACAATGACTTTAGAGATTTTGAGGATGCTGTCCAGTATTACACTGCCTTGGAAAATGATACCGATATCATCATTACACGGAATCTTAAAGACTTCCAAAAGGCCAAACTACCCGTAATGACAGCAGCTCAGTTTTTAACGACTATTTAATTATTGCCCTCGGTTATCAGTAGCATAGTTCCGAACCCAAAGCACCATATCACCATACCAAGGAATCGGAGGATGGAATGGGGCTAAAAACGAAACGCAGGCTTGCATAAAGTAAGATGCCCGTTCATTTCGACAGGTTCAATGAACGGCGGGCTTAATGAATGGGGAAATCGAGCGTAGAGTTAAAACCTTATGCCTACGGTTTTGAAATGGCCTCGCAAATCTCTCTGAAGTAGGTAACCTCAAATCGGCGCTGCGCCTCCTTAATGGCTTCGAGGCCTGCCTCCCTTTCGCTATAGTGCCTACCGCTAAAACCCTCTAATGCCTTATAATAAACACGGTTACCCTCAGGAGTTTCCACTTTGATGTGCCCTTCGAGGGCAACATTTTTGTAAGTATCGCCCTTTCCGAAACTCCTGGTGAGGGTATTGATATGGACGATGTAATCGGCATCGGCCGGTTTGTCCTTGATCACATACCCCATCTCCATGGCCTTTTTAATGAATACGTTGTAAAGAGGGCCCGGATTTAACGCTTCGCCCATGTTCACCTCCGAATCGACAATGGCAAAAGTAGGCTTGGCTATGTTAATCCTAATGCTGCCCTCGGGCAGGATAAGCCTTGATACCAGCCTTCGAATCATGGGATCGGTAGTGCCTTCGTTCAGTATTTCATCCATATCAACCGTAGCCAGAAGGGTTTCGTGCGATTTGGCAGAGCGAACCATATCAATCTCAAAGGAGGCGATGCCATTCCTATCGGTTCTCTTCCTGTTATTCCTGAGTGGCTTTTCCGAGTATGTTACAATCAGGGGCAAATCGGCAACATTTCCAATGGTACGGAAACGGGACTGAAATCGTAAGGACGATGCCTCAATCCCTTTTCCCGTTTTAACGCTCACCTCTCCCTGCAAGGGCACTATCTCCAGCCCCGAAAGAGTGGCCGAAAGCTCTTTGTAAACCTCATTGCCCAGGTATATTTGTGCACCCCTGAACTCCACCGGCAGAGGCTCGCTGAAATAGGGTTTTATGGGCTCGAGGGCCTTTACCAGCTGAACCAGGGCCTGGCGGATGTTCCCGGCATCGCAGGCATTAATACCACCGGAGAAAAAATCGAGCGAGCGGGCAACTGCATTGCTCTTCTTCTGCTCCTTGAGCTGCTGGTAGTGTGATTTGGATAAACGGTAGAAAACCCAGTAGCTATCGGCACTGTCCCACGAGTCAACCATTTCATATCCCTCCAGCTCCTGCTGTGTTTGCGCCCTGATTATGGAAGTGAAATCCTCCCTATAGCTGAGGTTCGATTCAAAGGCATGGAGCAGCGAATTGCTGGATATGTTGATGGAAATCTCCCCTGCCATATCGGCTAATGCGCTTTGGCGTGCAGCCTGCTGATACTGGCTCACATCTGCAGTTTTTCGGGCGGCGCCTATACCATAGTAATACAAAGGCGATGTAGGCCTGCTCTGAACCCACTCCGGTTTGGGCGATTGCGGCGGTTGCTGTGCCTTCCTGGTGCTGAAGCATCCCGATAAAACAAAGGCAAAAACGATGAAGGAAAACGGATATAACGACTTACTCATTGGTTTTCAGGATTATACTGATTTATCTTTTGGGCTACTCGCTGGGCAACCCTATCGGTAACTTCGGACTGGAGCGTGCTAACGGTTTTTACATTGCGATTGGCCGCTAACAGCTGCTTTAAAGCCTTATCGGCGCTTGCCGATTCATCTATCCTGTCCTTGGGCGAATCCTTATCGGCAAACTCCCAATACCCGGGGACCAGTTTACTTTTATCGCCTTCAAAAATGGCATAGTTAGCCTGATCGGACAGGTTCACATCGAATGCATCGGATACCAAAACGGCATTGGTTTCGGTAGAGGTAAGCTGATATTGGAAAGTAATGTTCACATTATTCTCCTTGCTGACCACAAGGTAAACGATTTTGTGGTACTTAACCTCTTTTTTCTCCTCGCCGGTAACCTTATCTTTGTTTACCACCTCCTCTTTCATATAGCCCCGTTTCTCTTCCCTTTTCTCTTTCCCTTCGAAAGTGGTGTACTTAACCACTGTTCCGTTGAACGACGCTTTGGCCATCAACATTTTGGTAGATGAAACTTCGCTTATACTGGCACTGGCAACGGGTATCCTATTGCCCTTAATTTCCACAACCTTAATAAACGGATTGCGCAGTTCACCAAGTTGGGTTACAATCTTACTCTGCAAAATGGTTGCTGCGTCGGCAATATTGGTGTTATTTTTAATGGCTCCCATCGAGATGGTCAACATTCCCTTGTTCAGGGCTTCATCGCGCAAATCCTTGCTATCCTTATAAACCCCATGGTTTACTATGATGGTGTTGAAAGAGAGGTATGCCGAACGGTAAAGCCCGTTGAGCAGGTATTCCGTACCCTGCCTGTATAGCGGTTCGCACTGCGAAACCTTCATATGCTCGTCAACGCCCTGATACCCGGGGTCGATTTGCTTGATCTCGGCAAAAATTTGCTCCGATTCCTTGAATTTTTCATCCTCGAGAAGCAAACGGGCTTCATCGTATCGTTTTGAGAGGTAGCGGGGTTTTGCCTCATCGAAGTAGCCTTTGGTGGCTGGCGACAGGGCAATGTTAACGCCTGTGGCGTTAATCTTGTCGAAATAGGCCCTCGATTCGATGTAATTGTACACCACCGCCTTATCATCGCCATTGAGGTATGCCTTGCTTACCTCAAATTCCTTATTGGATAGTACCTTTTGACCATTGTTTCTGAGTCCAATGGCTGCGTCTAAATTCTTGGGGTTGGCCAATACGGCCTGGTAAAACATCTCGGCGGCCAGCTCGTAAAATCCTGCCTCCTCGTACTTTAAGCCTTTTTTCACATACCTTTTCGATACGCAGCCCGCAAATGCAATGGCAATGGCCAATAGTAGTAATGGTAATCTTTGTTTCACGGTTAATGAAGTTAGAGTTAGTGTAAACAGTGATTGTATTTTTAATTGGGCTAAAAGTAGTAAAAATAATGGGGAGTATTGATGCCGTTCAGGCTAATATTCCTTACTTTCATTCCGTCAAAATATTATAGTTCACCATTGTTCCATTGCCTAATTGAGAATCAAAAACTTGTGGATTGCCATCAATCATCGTGCATTAGAATAATTAGTCAAGATATAAAACAATGAGTCTCTTCATCAGAGTTTATTTTTCTGCCTCCTTATATGCCAATTTATTGTTCAATTTTTATATTTGGGTGTTGAACGGGATTAGAAAAAGAGAGCATCCTTATGAACTAAACTTAACCACAATATCTTCATCTAACTGAAAATCCAACTACAAATCAAAAAAAACTAACCCATGAAACAATTCACTTTTACCAAGTTGTTGGTAGCATTTCAGGTATTCGTTCCTGTCGTTCTTTTTGGTATCAATATTCAGGACACCCGCATGCTGTCGCAACCTGCCATCGGTGCCAATCAAATCGCCTTTATCTATGCCGAAGACCTGTGGGTAGCCAATATCGATGGTACCCAACCTCGTAGGCTTACGGTGGACAGGGGCGTAGAATCCAACCCCGTATTCTCACCCGATGGTCGGTTAATAGCCTTCAGTGCCGAGTACGATGGCAATGTTGATGTTTATGTTGTTCCTGTTGAAGGGGGTATTCCCTCCCGATTGACCTGGCATCCCGGGGCCGATTATGTGCGGGGGTTCACACCAGACGGGAAGAGTGTGCTTTTCATCTCGCAACGTTCTACCCACACAGGGAGTCATTTCCAGCTGTTCACTGTGCCGATAACCGGTGGTTTTCCCAATCAACTTGAGATACCCAGTGCCTTCCACGCTTCCTACTCGCCCAAAGGCGATTACATTGCCTATACGCCTCTGTATGATGCCTTTAATCAATGGAAGAACTATAGGGGAGGCACCATATCCACCATTTGGCTTTTCTCCACAGCCGACCATTCGGTGAAAGTAATCCCGAAACCGGAAGGGGGATGCAACGACACCAAGCCCGTTTGGATAGGCGAAACCGTTTATTTTCTTTCCGACAGGAATGGCGAGTTCAACCTATTCAGCTTTAATTTTAAAACTTCTGAGATTTTACAATTGACAAACTACTCTGATTTTCCGGTGGTAAACATAGCCACCAATGGCAATCAAATCATCCTTGAGCAGGGGGGATATCTTCACATCTATCGCGATGGGATAAAATGGCCACAGAAACTTACCGTGGGCATAGCCACCGATTTGCAGGAACTCCGCCCCCGCTTTGTGAGCGACAGCAAGTATATCCGAAGTGCTCATATATCCCCCTCAGGTGCCCGTGCCGTATTTGATTACAGGGGTGAAATTATTACCATCCCTGCCGAGAAGGGCGATCCCCGTAACATTACCCAATCCGTTGATGCCCACGACAAGTACCCCGCATGGTCGCCCGACGGGAAGTCTATTGCATACATCTCCGATGCCACAGGCGAATATCAGCTCTATATAAAACCGCAGGATGGCAAGGGCGATTCCAAATTGTACAAGCTCAATGGGGCAGGATTCTATGCCTATCCACGCTGGTCGCCCGATGGCAAGAAAATTGCCTACGTTGACAATAGCCGTACCCTATACATTCTGGATGTTGAATCGGGCAGTATTGTTGCAATTGATGCCGACGAGGTTTACTCCCCCGGAGATTTCCGCCAGATACTTGGGTCGTGGTCGCACGACTCCAGGTGGATAGCCTACACCAAGGTGCTTGACACCTACTTTAAACAGGTATTCATATACTCGTTGGATCAGGGTAAATCATATCCTGTTACCGACGGATTAAGCGATGCCTCGGAGCCCGTTTTCGACCCCGAAGGGAAATATCTCTACTTCTTCGCCTCTACCGATGCGGGCCCCGTTGTCAACTGGTTCGATCTCTCCAGCAGCGATATGAGGATGACGCGGACAATCTACCTGGTTACACTTCAGAAAGATACCATTTCGCCCTTTGCCAGGGAGAGCGATGAGGAAGAGCCTAAAAAGGATGAGGATGCCCCGAAGGAAACGGACAAGGGAAAAAAAGGCGATAAGAAGGATGGTGCCAGCGAGAAAAAGGCTGAAGGGTTGAAAATTGATTTTCAGGGAATTGAAAATCGCATTGTGGATTTTCCAATAAAGGCTGGCAACTACTACAATCTGGGTGCTCCAAAGGAGGGAGAGATACTTTTTATCGAAAGACCCTACGAGTATGGTTCATCGGGTACGTTGCGTAAATACGATATGAAAAAGCGCAAGGAGTCTGAGGTGATGGAGATGGACGGCTACATTCTGTCGGCCGATGGGAAAAAGATGCTGTATGTAAAGGATAGGGCGTGGACCATTTCGGGTGCGGGCGAAAAGTCCGAACAGGGAAAGGGAATGCTCAACCTTGGAAAGGTGAGCGTGAAAATAGACCCAGTTGCCGAGTGGCGGCAAATATTGGACGAGGCGTGGCGAATCAACCGCGACTATTTTTACGATCCCGGGATGCACGGGGCCGACTGGAAAGCCATGAAAGCCAAGTATGAGGTTTTTCTCCCCGATCTGGCCTGCCGCAGCGATTTAAACCGCCTGATACAATGGATGTGCAGCGAATTGGCCGTTGGGCATAGCTACTCCGGCGGTGGCGACAGGATTGATAGCCCCAAAAGGATCAGTGGCGGTCTGCTGGGGGCAGACTACAGCATAGACAACAACAGGTATAGATTCAGCAAAATTTACGGCGGGCTAAACTGGAATCCCGAGCTACGCTCACCGCTTACCGAGCCGGGAATCAACGCTAAGGAGGGCGATTACCTGCTTGCCGTTAACGGCAACGACCTTACCGCCGATCAAAACCTATTCAGCTTTTTTGAAAATACATCGGGGAAGATTGTAGAGCTAACCATTGGCCCCAACCCCAACTATACCCAATCGAGGGTGGTGAAAGTGGTCCCCGTTGGTAATGAGTTCGCACTGCGAAATCGCAATTGGGTTGAAGGGAACCTGAAAAGGGTTACCGAGGCCACCAACGGACAGGTTGCCTACGTTTACGTACCCAACACCGGAGGTTCAGGGCATCAATACTTTAAGCGATACTTTTTCCCTCAGGTGAACCGCAAGGCAATTATCATAGATGAGCGTTACAACGGCGGCGGCCTTTTGGCCGATTACTATGTTGACCTGCTTACACGTCGCTACCAGTCGCACTGGAACTACAGGTACGGCAAGGATTTAAAATCGCCCACGGCATCCATACAGGGACCTAAGGTGATGATTATTGACGAGAATGCCGGATCGGGAGGCGATATGCTGCCCTACATGTTTCGTAAATTCGGGGTGGGAACCCTGGTTGGCAAACGCACCTGGGGCGGACTTGTCGGCGTGCTCGGCTTCCCCGAGCTCATGGATGGTGGTTATGTAACGGCTCCCAATGTAGCCATTTGGACAGAGGATGGGTTTATTGTGGAAAATGTAGGAGTTGAACCCGATATCGAGGTAAACCAGTGGCCGGCCGAGGTTATAAAGGGCAGGGATCCGCAGTTGGAAAAGGCCATAGAGGTTGCCCTCAAGGAGCTGGAGAAGAATCCGCCGGTTGAGCCAAAGAGACCGCCACATCCTGTAAGAGTGAAGCAATAGCATTTGCGAGGTTGACTTCCTGCCCTTCGAAGGGCTCGGCGAAGCCAAACCCGAAGGGCTCGGCGAAGCCAAACATAATATCTCTTCAATGTCTCGCTGCGCTGCAGCTTGTGTGGCGGGACTACCTCAAATGCAACAAAGGTCTCGCTGCGCTGCAGCTTGTGGGACGGAATTATCCCAAATGCAACAAAGGTCCCGCTGCGCTGCAGCTTGTGTGGCGGGATTACCTCAAATGCAACAAATGTCTCGCTGCGCTGCAGCTTGTGGGAGAGGTTGCTCCAAAGCAACAAAGGTCTCGCTGCGCTGCAGCTCAATTTTTATTTTTAGAAAGAAACACTCTTTAGGCGCAGAGCGCAGCAACCTTTGTAACCAATCACAAAAAGAAAGGACATAGGTGCAGGGCACCGAAACCTTAAAAAAAGTTATCTTTGAATAAAAACGCTATGGCAAATACCTATACACAGTTTTACGTGCATCTTGTGTTTTCGCCCAACAATAGACAAGCACTAATACAGCGATCGTGGAAAGATAAATTGGAAAAATATATTACTGGAATTGTTCAAAAAAACGGCCACAAAATGCTGGCGGTAAGCTGTATGCCTGACCACGTTCATATTTTCATTGGCTATAATGTTAATCAGCTGATTCCCGACCTGGTGGAACATATTAAAACATCGACCAATGCATGGATAAAGGACGAGAACTTATCCAAATTCAAATTTGCTTGGCAGCGGGGATATGGTGCATTTTCCCATTCGCGTTCTCAACTCGATACGGTTGTGCAGTATATTCTCAATCAGGAGGAGCATCATCGAAAGAGGTCTTTCAGAGAGGAGTATTTGGAAATACTACGCAAAAACGATGTTAAGTTTCAAGATGAGTATTTATTTGAATTCTTTGACAATGGCTCGGAATGGGAATAGCTATTTGTTTTTAATAATGCCCTAAAGATAAAGGTCTCGCTGCGCTGCAGCTTGTGTGGCGGGATTACCTCAAATGCAACAAAGGTCTCGCTGCGCTGCAGCTTGTGGGAGAGGTTGCTCCAAAGCAACAAAGGTCTCGCTGCGCTGCAGCTTTTGGGAGAGGTTGCTCCAAATGCAACAAAGGTTTCGCTGCGCTGCAGCTTGTGGGAGAGGTTGCTCCAAAGCAACAAATGTCCCGCTGCGCTGCAGCTTGTGGGAGAGGTTGCTCCAAAGCAACAAAGGTCCCGCTGCGCTGCAGCTTGTGGGACGGAATTATCCCAAATGCAACAAAGGTCCCGCTGCGCTGCAGCTTGTGTGGCGGGACTACCTCAAATGCAACAAAGGTCTCGCTGCGATGCAGCTTGTGGAAGAAGTTGCTCCAAAGCAACAAAGGTCTCGCTGCGCTGCAGCTTGAAAAACCTGTTAGAGGGAGCCTCCCCATTAATGAGGATAAAGCCTCTGATTTGTTTGTTTTCTATTGCTGATTTGCGAATTTGCGTCCCGAATCCCGACTCCTGACACGTCGGGATCGGGATCGGGATTGCGAATTTGCTATTATTGGGTGTTTCCATATCCTACGGACGTTGGAAAGTATAAACAAAATCTTTCCTTCGTGGCGCAGGCCACGTGGAAAAGTTATATAATATTTGGGCTATGATATTAAGGTCAGCTTTGATAAAGGGGGCTTTTTAACACGCCCAATGGTGAGCAATAAAAGGGTAAGCCATGGAGTTATTAACCTATTTAAAATGGGAAAAAGAGGCCTGAGAAAAAAAAAATGTGTATTTTCGTAATTGTTTTTAATAAGGTATATCCTTTTTTGACGAACAAACGTTAAAGCATGATAAAGGAGCAAAACTGTTTGGTAAATGCCATGATTTCTTACACCAACATAAAAAATACTGCGCATAGGGGATATAGCAGCTGTGCCCTTAAAGCACTTCTAACGCTGGCCCTGGGGGTTTTCCTTTTGGGTGAAAGCAGCACCCTGCAGGCACAAACCGATACCGAGTTCTGGTTTGTGGTACCTGATATTACGCTAACCCACAACAGACCTGGAGGTGTTCCGTCATCTTTAAAATTTTCGTCCAGTAACCTGCCCGCCACGGTTACCATAACCATGCCCGCAGGCGATCCTGCAATTTTTCCCCCAATTACTCTCAATTTAGAACCATACGATTTCCAGATCATTAATCTAAACAGGTGGATTCTTGACCCCTGGAATCCTCCCACAGCACTATCAGTAGATGTTGACCTCCTTGAGAACAAGGCACTTAACGCTAGCGGAATCAATAACTTTGGTCTCCATATTACCTCCTCTGCGCCCATTACCTGCTACTATGAGGTGAGTAACAACAACAACAAGGATATTTGGGCACTGAAGGGTAGAAATGGCCTTGGAATGGAATTTTACACCCCGTTTCAAAATGTGATGAATAATTCGCCTACGACGGGTACTATTCCGGCTATTTCGGCCATTGATGTGGTAGCTACTGAAGATAACACAAATATTACTTTTCATTTACCTGTCAGCAGAAGAGCAAGTTTCGGGAATCCGAGAACTGATCTTGCTCCTGGCGCTAACCATACCGTTACTCTTAATCGGGGTCAAACCTTTTCCCTGTTCCCTTATCAACGCAGCACATTAGCCGCCAATCGTTTATATGGAACTCGCATAACAAGTGATAATCCCATTGCGGTAACTATTACCGATGACTCTCATTATCACACATCAGGGACCTGCTATGACGTTTCGGGCGACCAGCTTATCCCCACACAGATTTGGGATGTAAGTACTTCAATGTATAAAAACCTTATTGGAATGGAATACATTGTAATGCGCACGGCGCTTAACCTTCAAGATAATGCTTATATACTGGCAACGCAAAACGGAACAATCATTGATATTTTCAATCCTGCAGGGGGTTTGGTTACAACCCAAACACTAAACGCGCAAGCTCAGTACCACCTACCCATACCGGATGGAACAAATTATTACCGGATAGTTTCACGCAATCATCCAATTTATGTGCTGCATATCGGAGGTTTTGGCTGCGAGGTGGGAGGTGCCATCTTACCTCCAGTGGATAAGTGTACCGGTGTACCACGTGTTGCCTTCGCCCGAACTTCCACCGAAGATTTTTATATTGTGATAATGGTTCGTAAAGGAGCTGAGGATGGTTTTCAATTCGACGGGATTGTACGTGACGATATTTTTCCTCCTACCAGTTTTCAAGAAGTTGATGGCTCTAACTGGAGCGTAGCCCGTTTCGGACCCATCAGCACTGCCAACGCTGCCGTTGGCACACATTTTATGCGCAACACCAAGGATATCTTCCACTTGGGGATAGTGAACGGTGGTGGTTCCACAGGGTGTTTCTACGGTTATTTCTCCAACTACAACGAGTTTGCCCCCGAAGCGCTTGTGGTACAAACGGGAGCTTTGGGGAACCGCATTTGTGCAGGCGAATCGCTGCAGCTTTGGGCCAGCGGAGGAACCTCCTATCTGTGGGATCCAATCAGACACCTCGATGATCCTACCAGCGAAACACCCTTTGCAACCAACATTACCGCTCCCGTTAACTACACCGTTACGGTTTCCGGCGCATGTAATCAAACCCAGGAAGTTCATCTTGATATACAGGTGGGAGGCCCTGTTACCGCCTCTTTCGATGCAAATCGCTATGCTGCATGTGCTGCCCCTCCATTGGGCAACCCCGCAGGCACTCCCGGCTTTAACTTTGTTTTTACCAGCACTTCCACGGGCGACGAAAAACGTTGGTGGAGCTATCAAAGGGGGGCAGATCCACCCGTAGAATTTGAAGTGGGGATAGATGGCACGGCCAATGAGGCAAATATTGTTAACCTATGGCTTGAAAATGGGACTGATGACATAGAGGAGTATCAAATTATGCTTCGCACTTCCGATATGAGCGAAATATGCTTCAAGGAGATCAAAAAAACCGTCAGGGTTTTCCCCCATATCGGCATCAATGCTTCCCATACCATATCCGGCAATGCCAACTGCCAACCGCTTACGGTAAACTTTACCTCTACTCCCATTGGTCATGCCAATGATGCAACCTATCTGTGGACCTTTGGCGATGGCAACTCGGCTCCCACACAGAATGCAACAAACATCTATTACAACACTGCACCTCCATACAACGTGATACTCTACACCGCCGAGGTGATAATTACCGACCGGTGGAATGTGTGCCGCGACACCGCATCGAGAGTTGTTAACGTGCCGCCATATCTTGAGGCAAATTACACTGCCCAACCCATTGAGGGATGCTCGCCGCTGAATGTGGCCAACTTAACCGATAAAAGCAAGGGTGCCGTGGCTTGGGAGTGGCGTTTATACAGCGATGGTAATCATCAATCAACCGGACCTACCCCACCGCCATTAAACAATCTTATCAACACAAAAACAGATAACACCGCCACCGTTTACAGGCTGGAACTTGAGGTGGAGAGTTCAACGGGTTGCCACGACATCTATTCTCAGGAGTTTAAGGTTTACCCCAACCCCAATATAACCCTTGCCTCACTTAGAGCAACCCCAAGTTCAACCACTTGCTCTCCCTTAACGGTTGACTACGAGGTGGAAGGTATTGTAAACACCAACTCATACTGGTGGCTACTGGAAACAAATGCCATAGATGATGGCGACATCATCGATTTTTCATCACCCGCCACTGCCAACGGGTCCATTGACCTTGTAAACTATACTGATATCCCCGTTACGCGGTATTTCAGCTTTGAGGCTACCAATAATTGGGGCTGTACCGGTACCTGGGGGCCAATTCCGGTTGTGGTGCCTCCATATATCGAGGCCAATATTGTGATCGATCCCGAGGAGGTGTGTCCCGATCCCGTTACCGGGCTGTTTGATGTGGATATTCTGGATGCCTCGCTGCTGGCCGATGGTGACTATCAATGGATTGTAAACGGGGTAACTTTGCCACTCAACACAAATCCCGGTCCGCTAAATGACGGGAGGGAGCAATTTGACTATAATACTCTTGCCCATAATGGCGACGGGAGTGCGGATATCCCTGTTTCCCTTTCCGTTTACAACTCCACCGGATGCGTTGCAACCGACAGCCGTACAATCCATGTGAACCCATGGGTTACGGGCAGTTTCACTGCCTCGGTTGGCGGAAGCCCCATAGCCAATAACGAACAGCTTTGCGCACCGGTAACCATACAGTTTAACAGCACCATGACCCATGCCGACAGCCATCACTGGCAATTTGGGTCGCTGGGGGCATCGGTGGATATGAATCCCGATTTCGAATTCACCAACTCGGGCGATACACCCTATAATGTAACGGTTAAACTAACCGCCAACAGCGACTTTGGGTGCAGCGCGGAATATACCCAAACCTACACCATCCAGCCCGAGGTGAAGGCCAACTTTAGCCTGAACACCACCGCCGGCTGTGTACCCCTTACCATTGAGGCCACAGCGCCCAATATTGCGGGGGTTACTTACAACTGGGATTTCAACGGTGAGACACCAACGGGACATTCGCAAACATTTGGTACCATTACCAGCAATACCACAGGGGGACCCTTAACTTATCCCATAATATTACAAGCACATCGCGGAATTTGCCACGCCTCCTCCTCCATTGATATAACCGTTTACCCACAGGTGCGGGCGCAGTGGGATTTCACTGATCCTTCGGATTATTGCCATCCCGTTGATGATGCTGTTTTCCAGAATACTTCAGACCTTTATGGAACCGCCAATCCTAATATTAATATCCAGTGGGAAATATTCGATGGCGGGGCTTTGGTTACCAGCTCCGGCGATCAGAGCTTTGAACCAACTCTGCCCAATAGCAGCCACACCACCCCAAAAACATACCAGGTTGTGCTCACCGCCACCAGCAGTGATGGTTGTATTGACACCCACAGCGAGGATATAACGGTTAACCCCACACCGTATGCCATGTTCAATGTGAACATTACCGAAAGTTGCACTCCCATGGAGATTTTGGTTACCGATGCCAGTGAAACCGCTGATCCCGGAGACTATACCTGGAGCTGGGGCGGTGGTACCACAACCCCAACCGGCTCGCCATGGGTGGTGGTCTACGATAATCCACCGCCATCCAACATCGATGTGCCCGAGACCATAAACCTTGATCTTATTAACACGTATGGCTGTACCGACCATTACAGCCACTCGTTCAACGTACCGCCTCAGGTAAATGCGGCTATCACCCTGGCTACCGTTGATGCGATTTGCGGTGGCGAGAGCATAACCTTTGCCAACAACTCCACCGGAGGTTCACCGGGAACGCTTACCTACTCATGGGATTTTGACGATGGCACTTCCTCTGTGGTTACCACCAATTTAAATCCGGTAACACATACTTTTATCAACAACACCAATAATCCCCTTACCAGAAATGTTACCCTTACGGCAACCAACAGCAGGGGTTGCAGCCATATTTCCAACACCATACCCGTGACCATCTACCCGCGGGTGGTGGCAGCGCAGAGCTTTGCCATTACCAATGTTTGCAACGGTACAACCATTGACCTGACCAACGCATCGAGCAATACTCTGGTAACAAACCCCAATGCAACAAATTCATACCAGTGGAACTTTACCACTGCAAGCCCCAATGAAGCCAACGTTACCGTGAACTATCCGGGCAATGCTCTGGGTGGCATTAACCTCACCAATACCCATCAAACTGACCCCATTGTCTATAACGTGGGATTCACTGCCACCACGGTGTGGAATTCGGGCACAGCCCAGGAGCATACATGCTCCAATGCCACCACGGGAGAAAACATAACCGTATATCCGTTGCTGGATGTGATTTACGATACCCCTCCAGCCGTATGCTCGGGACTCAACGGGGCAACCCTTGAGTTTGTGAAGAATCCGGCCAGTAGCGGTGGTCACGAGAACGATGTGGTGCTTGAATGGAGCTTTGGCGACGGCAACACCCTGTCAACCAATTTTGCACCTACGGTTAGCCACCTTATCGAGAACCTAAGCAACGTGGACTACATTACCCCAACCACCATTGTTGCCCGTCAGGTGGCCACGGGATGTACCCAAACGCGCCAGGTTAATGTCAGGGTACACCCCAAGGTGGAATCGCGGTTCACCTTCACCATCCCCGACCAATGTGCCTACCCGCTACAGGTTGACTTTGTGAACAGCTCGGTATTCCACGATTTACAAGCCGGGGTGCAAACAACATTCCATTGGGTTTATGGCAACAGCGGGGTGGGCGGTGCCCATCAGGATGAAACCCTGCTCAACAGCAATCCGCATAGCGCATGGTTTTATAACGATAACCCCAACGCCACTGCCACATATCAGATTAACCTAACGGTTAGCCAGCATCATGATGTATCCGATGCAACCTGCTCCGACGATTCGGTGAAAACAGTTACCGTTTACCCCGAGCTGATTGCCAACTTCAGCCTAAGTCCCGATAAGGGGTGTAATCCATTGGACGTAAGTTTTGTTAATAGCAGCGCGGGTGTTCTTGCTTCGCAGGGCGGCAGCTATGAGTGGACCTTTGGCGACAATACCGGGTCAACATCGGCTTCGCCATCTACAAAAACTTATTCGCACACCGATAAGACGCAATCCATATTCTTCCCGGTTACCCTAACCGTCACCAACCCGTTGGGTTGCACCAAAAATACCTCGCATACCATTGAGGTTCTCCCCTTGGTGGTGGCCGATTTCTTTGTGGATGTATTGGCCGGCTGCACGCCCCTGGATGTACCCATAACCAACACTTCAACCTCGCCTGCCTATGTTTACCAATGGACATTTGCAGGCAACGGGGCTAACCCGTCGCAGCCCAACTCTACCCAAGACCAACCGGGAACTATAACTTTTACCAACCCGCTGGGCGCAACCGACAATCTTGTGGTTCAGAACCCGCTGATTACGCTGGTAACAAGGTTGAATCAGTTAGAACCCCAGTACCGCTGCCCCAAAACGGCATCGCAGAGCGTAGCGGTTTACCCTCATATCTATCCCGAATTTACGGGTGATTTCGATGGCTGTCATCCTCATCCCGTGGCATTTAACAATACCACCAACGCCTTTGGCGGAACCGGAAATGCCACCTACCTGTGGAGTTTTGGCAATACCATCACATCGGGGCAGATTAACCCAACGCAAACCTACTATAACACATCGTTTACCAACGATGCCACTTTCAACGTTAAGCTAAAGGCCACTTCGGAACATGGCTGCAAGGATTCCGTTTCCCACGATGTGGTTGTTTACCCCAGACCAAAAGCCGCCATGGAACTGCTTGGGCAGTACATCTCGTGCCCGCCTTTGGAGGCGGAGTTTGATAACCAGTCGCTGGGAACAAACCTTACCTACCACTTCGATTTTGGAGATGGTACCGATACAACTACCACCAACGCTGATAATATACTACATTCCTATGGCAACACATTCAGCGATGATGACCCGTGGCCATATACCATCACCCTCACCACCACCACCGAGCATGGATGCGAAGATTTTACCACGCAAACCGTGTACGTTTTCCCCGAGGTGCACGTAGCTTTCTCTTTCGATCCCGATGAGGGCTGTAATCCGCATACTCCCGTTATCCACAACAACACTTCGGCAAGCGCGTTCTACTACAACTGGAATTTCGATGACGGGTTCACCTCGTACCTGTTCGAGCCAATCCATCGATTTGTGAACAACACCACAGACGACAGAGAGTTTCACGTTTCGCTCAACGCCGTTTCGGCATACGGATGCGAGGACACACAGGAAGAAATACTGGCCGTTTTTGCGGCACCTATTGCCGACTTTGCCACCAATCCGCCGCTAAGCGTTTTCCCCAACGCCACGTTCCAGTTTATCAATTTCTCCAGCCCTGCCGATCCTGCATGGAACTACCTGTGGAACTACGGCGACGGCTATGGCGATGATCAACCGCATATAGGAAATCACACTCATACATATGAAACATGGGGACCCAAAGAGGATGGTTTTAGGCGTTTGGTTACTCTGGAGATATGGAACGACAACTGCTACGACAGCGTTCATCACTACATAACACTTCTGCCGCCGTTGCCGGTTGTACTATTCGAGGCCGACCATTACCAGTCGTGCTCACCGCTGCAGGTTTACTTTATCAACAACTCCATGTATGGCGACAGCTGCCTATGGGATTTCGGTTACTTCGATGATGAGGGCAACCCGGTAACCTCAACCGTGTGGGAGCCATACCATGAGTTTATCGAACCCGGATTTTACAATGTGGGTCTCAAGGTTTGGGGCGATGGTGGGGAAAACTACTACTTTGCCACCTTCCAGGTATGGGAGAATCCCATAGCCCGTTTCGAGGTACTACCCGAACACGTAATGCTTCCCGAGGCCACAGTGAGAATATTCAACCTCTCGGAGAATGCCTACAGATCCGTTTGGGATCTGGGCGACGGCACCATCACCACCGTTCGCGATCCAATTCATACGTATAAGGAGCTGGGCGAGTACCGTATCACGCTGACGGTTTACACCGAGAATGGCTGCGAGGACACCGACTCGAGGTACCCTGCGGTATGGGTTGAGGGAACCGGCTTTATTAAATTCCCCAATGCCTTTGTTCCCAACCCCAATGGCTCCAATGGCGGATACTACGATGCCGTGGACTTTGCCAACGAGGTGTTCCACCCCTACGCCGATGGAGTAACCGATTACAGGTTGATGATTTTCAACCGGTGGGGTGAGCAAATATTCGAATCAAAAGACATTAAGATAGGATGGGATGGTTACTACAACGGTAAAATATGCGATCAGGGTGTGTATGTGTGGCGCGCCATTGGAAGGTTTACCAATGGTAAGCAATTTGACGTAAAAGGAAACGTTACCCTGCTGAGGTAATGATGTCTTATTCTTTAAAGCTTTTAAGAATTGATGAAGCGAGTAGTAAATATAGCAATTGCGATGATCTGCGTGTTCTCTGCCAAGGCACAGGATCCACAGTTTACCCAGTTTTATGCTAATCCTCTCTACTTAGCACCCTCGTACTCCGGAGGGATACCGGGGCATAGGGCAACCATGAACTATCGCAACCAGTGGACATTTGTACCAGGCACCTTTCAGACCTACAGCGTGTCGTACGATCATAACTTTATGAGTTTCAACAGCGGCCTGGGCCTCTTGGTGCTGGGCGACTACGCAGGCGATGGACGCCTGGGAACCACAACGGCAGGTTTGCTTTACAGCTACGATATCGTACCGCATCCCGATTACCACATTCGGCCGGGAATAGGGTTTTACTATCTGCAACACTCCGTGGACTACTCCAGGCTCATCTTTGGCGATCAGCTGGCAGGAAATAATACCGACCTACCGCCAACGGTACAACCACTTGGACGAAAGGCCATACGCGATATCGACGTTTCCACCTCAATTCTGGCCTACTCCGATGATATCTGGCTGGGCGTTACGTGGGATCATATGCTCCGGCCCGAACGGTCGTTCTATGGTGATGATGCACGTACCCCCTATAAACTCTCAATCTACGGTGGAGGGAGATTCGTTATCAAAGGCATTGTTTTGCGACCCATTGAGGAGAGCATAACCGGTTCTTTCAACCTGAGATTTCAAGGCTTATCGAAACAGCTCGACCTTGGCGTGTACTGGTATCGCGAACCTTTCCTGTTCGGAGCATGGTACAGGGGCATTCCATTGGTTAAATCGCTGCCGGGCACCGATGCTCTGGCCTTCCTGTTTGGATACCGATTTATGGAATGGAGCGCTTCCTACAGCTACGATTTCACTCTCTCGAGGCTGGGACTTGGATCGGGCGGCTCGCATGAAGTATCGGTTTCATACACCTTTGCTGTGAAACCGAGGAAGCGCTGGAAGGCAATACCCTGCCCTATTTTCTAACGTTGCCACGACTTGTGGTTTAAATCACGGCTTTTCATCGCGAATCAGGCTCTTCGGTTCTATCCCCGGGCATTGCCCTTGTTGGGGGAAAGGATTAAATTTCAATAATTTACGCCTATTAAACTAAAGGGTATTCTTCGCTGTGAATCTATGGTATTATTGCCAACTGTACAGGCATACATGGCAAATGGAACGCCACTGAACGTTTTTGCCAATTAGGCGCAGCCAAATCAAAGCAATTCTGTTCTGTTCTTTTTGTCATCCTTCAATCATTAAAAAAAGAGCCCAGTAGGCTCTTTTTTTAATGATAAACCCCAACATTTATGAATCCATTGGGTTCGGGAGCAGGCATTAGCCTATTTCAAATCTTTTCTCCACCACCTTCCAGTCAATCAAACTCCAAAAGGCATTGATATAGTCGGGGCGGCGGTTCTGGTAATCGAGGTAGTAGGCATGCTCCCACACATCGCAGGTAAGCAGTGGCTTTAACCCCGTACGCAGTGGGTTTCCGGCGTTGGACTCCTGCACAATCTCCAGGTTGCCGTAGGCATCCTTAATCAGCCATGCCCATCCGGAGCCAAAAAGGGTGGCAGCGGCCTTTGAAAATGCCTCCTTAAAATTGCCAAAAGAGCCAAAATCGCGTCCTATGCGCTCTGCCAATGGGCCCGTGGGCTCTCCCTTAGGATTTTTGGCAAAAGCCTCGAAGTAAAAAGTATGGTTCCATACCTGAGCCCCGTTGTTGAAAATCCCGCCATCCGATTCTTTTACAATGGTTTCCAAATCGGAATCGGCAAAGCGTGTGCCTTTGATCAGGTTATTAAGGTTGTTCACATACGCCTGATGGTGCTTGCCATGGTGAAACTCAAGCGTTTGCCTGCCAATGGCAGGGCTTAAATCGTCTAAACCGTAAGGCAGAGGAGGTAGTGTGTATTCCATTTCAGTAGTTTTTAGTTGATAAATCTTTTTTAACGTTTATACTTGCTAACAAAATTAACCAATTTGGCAATGGAATTCAATTTTTTTATGGTTTTCTTCTTAAACCCGGTAACAAATAAAAGGTCTATCATAAAACATATTCTTTGTCTATTTTTTCCATTACCTTTGAGGTCAAATTTTTAACAAGGTAGTTATGCTTAAATATTTATTAAACACAGCTGTGCTGCTGGCAGTTACCTTCACTCTCCCGGCACAGGAAATCAAAGTTGAAGAAAACCAACCCAAAGCCGCCATCACTTTCGATAAGTTGGAATACGATTATGGTGAGATTGAGTACGACGGGAATGGTGAGTGTTCCTTCGAGTTTACCAACACCGGAACTGAAGCTTTGGTGATTACCAATGTTCTGGCATCGTGCGGATGTACGGTTCCCAAGTGGTCCAAAGACCCCATCAAACCGGGGGAAAAAGGGACTATCACCGTTAAATACAATACCTCAATACCCGGGAATTTCAGTAAAAGTATTCGTGTATTTTCCAATGGCGAGCCCGGTCAGGTATATCTGCGAATAAAAGGAATGGTTAAGCAAAAAAATCAAGTTGAACTTAAATAAAAAAGAAACTAAAGCCTATTGTCATGCCAAACATTTCAGAAAAAGGGCAGGCCATGCCTGCTTCGCCTATCCGTAAACTTGTACCCTACGCCGAAGAAGCAAAACGAAAGGGGAGGAAAATTTACCATCTCAACATTGGGCAACCCGATATTGCCACTCCCGAAGTAGCTCTTAAAGCAGTGAGGGAAAATACGTTAAAGGTGATTGAGTACAGCCACTCTGCCGGAAACGAGAGCTATCGCAAGGGTCTTGCCAAATACTATCAGAGTGTGGGTATTGATATTACGCATGCCGATATCATTGTAACTACGGGAGGATCGGAGGCAATCACCATCTCTTTCATGAGTTGCCTCAACCCTGGCGACGAGGTGATTACCCCTGAGCCCTTTTACGCCAACTACAATGGCTTTGCCGTAAGCACCGGCGTTAAAATCGTTCCCATTACAGCATCCATCGCCGATGGATTTGCCCTGCCCTCCATATCGGCCTTTGAAAAGCTAATCACTCCGAAAACCAAGGGGATTTTAATTTGCAACCCCAATAACCCAACCGGATACCTATACTCACGCGAGGAACTGGAGCACCTTGCCGAAGTGGTTAAGAAACACGACCTCTACCTTTTCTCCGATGAGGTTTACCGCGAGTTTTGCTACGACGGACAAACCCATTTCTCAGCCATGAATTTAAAAGGCCTTGAGCAGAATGTGGTTCTAATGGATTCGGTATCAAAGCGGTACAGCATGTGCGGGGTAAGGGTTGGGGCCATCATTTCGCGCAACTGCGATGTGATGAAAACCGCCATGAAATTTGCACAGGCCCGTTTATGCCCGCCCTCCTATGGTCAAATTGCCGCCGAAGCGGCATTGAACACCCCCAAGGAGTACTTCGAAGGTGTGTACAACGAGTACATCGAGCGCCGCAACTACATGGTGGAAGCGCTGAACAGGATGGAAGGGGTGGTTTGCCCCAAGCCAAAGGGTGCTTTCTATACCGTTGTTAAGCTGCCCGTTGACGATACGGACCGTTTCGCCCAGTGGTTACTGGAAGAGTTTGAGTACAAGAATCAAACCGTAATGCTGGCGCCGGCTTCGGGCTTTTACGCCACAAAGGGATTGGGTAAAAATGAGGCACGCATTGCATACGTACTGAAAATTGAGGATTTGAAGAATGCCATGGAGGTATTAGAAAAGGCATTGCTACAGTACCCGGGCAGAAAACTTTAATAAATTCCTGGAATCCTGCGGGCAACGGCTAAAATGCCAAATAAAAATCTTTGGTTAGCTGTTTATACTCATCGGTGAATGAGTCGTCGAGATTCCTGATGGTAAGTTCCGATTCGGAAAAACTTTTCTTTTCACTGCTAAACTCAAGAAGCAACCTTTTGGGAGGTTGCTTCTCTTTTCCTGTAACGACAACCCTTTTGTTGCAAAACAACCCGTAGTTAGAAGCTTTGGCAGTAAAAACATTGCCTTCGATGTAAGGGAAAATCCCTGCAAAAAGGCCATCAGGCGCAAGTAGCTTTTCAATACCCTTCAGCAGTTCTTCCTGAGGGAGCCAATCGGTATGGCGGGCAGCGGTACGCTTCAATTCGGGAGATTTTAGCGACTTGATGAAGTATGGCGGATTGGATACAATGAGGTCGTACTGCCGGGTTGCCCTTTGGGCAAAATCCTGGAAACTCTCGTTAAACAAAGCAATTCTTGTTTTCCATGGGCTGTTCTCCACATTGATCAATGCCTGCCGGTACGATGGATCATCAATTTCAACGGCATCGATGGCTGCTTTGCTGCGCTGGGCAAGCATAAGCGCAATCAGTCCCGTTCCTGTACCCACGTCGAGTATGCGCGACGATGCTTCCACGTTGGCCCAGGCACCAAGCAGTACCCCGTCGGTGCCAACCTTCATGGCAGCATTCTCCTGCCTCACGGCAAATTGCTTGAATCGGAAGTAGGGATTACTCATCGCTGCCCGAGATTTTTCATGGTAAAGCCCCTACCCTTTTGGGCCCTGCCCAAAGAAAAAATGTTTTTATGCAAATGTGGCTCATACGGAATGAGTTAGACAAACCTTCCGTCGTTCATGGAGAGTTGGATATCGGCCATGGCGGCCAAATCCCTATCGTGGGTTACCACCACAAAGGTTTGCTTAAACTCATCGCGAAGGGCGAAGAACAGCTTATGAAGCTCCTCCTTGTTTTTGGAATCCAGATTTCCCGATGGCTCATCGGCCAGTATAACCCTGGGCTGATTGATGAGAGCCCTGGCCACGGCAACCCTTTGCTGCTCGCCTCCCGAAAGTTCGGATGGCTTATGGTGGAACCGTTCCGATAAACCAAGAAACGAGAGCAGGTCGCCCGCCCTCTTTTCTGCGCTTTCGCGCGATTTTCCGGCTATGTAAGCAGGTATGCACACATTCTCAATGGCTGTGAATTCGGGCAGCAGGTGATGGAATTGGAAAACAAATCCAATGTTCTTGTTCCTGAAGCCTGCCAGCTGTTTATCGCCTAACGCAAAAACATCGCGCCCGTCGATGATTACTTTCCCCGAATCGGCCTTGCTCAAAGTACCCATAATCTGCAACAGGGTTGTCTTTCCGGCACCGCTGGGCCCCACAATGGCCACCACTTTTTCCGCAGGAATTGTAACATCAACCCCCTTGAGCACGGTTAGCGAGCCAAACGATTTTACAACTTGTTCTACTCGAATCATATTATGCAATAATTGAGACCAAAGGTATAATTTTTAGTCAGAATAATATGACTAATCAATCGGAATAGGAGTTTTACAGGCCTCCCTTAAAAAGTATTTTCCTTTTTCCCAAAACAGAAAACATTAAAGGACAACTTGGAATACCTGTGCATTTTACAGCTATAAAATGATTGAAGTTTAAATGAGCAAATTGCATCAAAGGTTGTTATATCATTTGTCGGGGTGTCAAAAAATTGGCAATGGGTGCATAAATTTTTGCAATCAATACAATTATTAAGTGCCCATATTGCTGTATGGTATTAACTGTGAGTTATATTCACTGTATTACAGCCAATCCAAGGACGTTCTCCCGCAAAGCTGAATACTCTATTCACCGGTAAGCGCGACTAAAATAAATGTAATACGTGGCAAAAGAACCGTATAAATATTGTCAAGATGAAAAAAGTGCTGATATTAGGTGCAGGAATGGTTGTTAAGCCCATTGCTCACCACCTGTTGGATAGCGGAGTCGGAATAACCATCGCAACCCGCACTCAAAGCAAAGCGGATGAGATTATTGCAGGCCATCCCAACGGTAGATCCCGGGCCTGGAACTCGCATGATGAGGAAGCGCTTGACAGTATGGTTGCAGAGCACGACCTTACGGTTAGTCTATTACCCTACACCCACCATGTAATGGTGGCAAAGCATTGCATTAAACACCGTAAGGATATGGTTACCACATCGTATGTGCAACCCGAAATGCGTGCCCTCGATGCCATGGCAAAGAATGCGGGAATCATCATTCTAAACGAACTGGGGCTTGATCCCGGCATTGATCATATGTCGGCCATGCGGATTATCGATCACATTCACAGAAACGGAGGGCAGGTGGATGAGTTCTACTCGCTTTGCGGTGCATTGGTGGCCCCCGAAGTGGAAAAAAACCCGTTTGGCTACAAGTTTACCTGGGCACCCAAAGGGGTTGTGATGGCAGGGAATAACCAGGCCAGATACATGTTAAACGGTAAAGTGTTTGAAATACAAACCGAAGATCTTTTCAAAAACCCGTTCATGGTCGATTTCCCCAAAGTGGGCAAGTTGGAAGTTTACCCCAACCGCGATTCATTGGCGTACATTGAAGTATATGGCATACCTGAGGTAAAAACCATGTACCGCGGAACCTTTCGCTACGCCGGGTGGTGCCAAACGATGGATGCCATGAAACGGCTTGGGCTTCTCTCGTACGATAAGATCAGCCTGGTTGATATGACCTATGCCGACTTCGTGGCTAAACGGATTGGCATGGACAATTCGATGAATATTAAAAAGAGAATTGCAGAATATCTGGGCATAGGGTTGGAATCTACTCCAATGGTTGCACTTGAATGGCTTGGCCTGTTCAGCCAAACCCTCATCAACCGTGAAGAGGGCTCCCCTTTCAATCTGGTCTCCGACATCATGATTGAGAAGATGATGATTGGTGAGAACGATCGCGACATGGTGGCCATGCAGCACACCTTTGTGGCCCGATACCCCGATGGCAAACAAGAGGTTATCCAATCGCGTATGTTAGACTTCGGTACGTTGAAAAACGACACATCCATTGCCCGAACAGTGGCATTGCCCGCCGCAGTCGGGGTTCAAATGATACTTGAGAATAGTATTTCGGCCAAAGGGGTTCATATACCCGTTCTGCCCGAAATATACAACCCGATACTGAATGCCCTGGAAAAGTTGAACATAACAATGGCTGAAGAATATGGGCTGCCCTTGAGCGAAAGCATTAAATAGCGTGTTATCGGGTCGGGATTTTTTAGTTTTCACGCAAAAATTGATGCATTTTTTATACTTTCGTGCAAACAAAATTTTTGGCATTGAAAACATCCCTCATACCGCTGATTCTCCTGGCCATGCTTTCGTGTGGCGGGCTATCTTCCAAAAAGGTTGATGATGAAAAGCGTATTCAAACCGGCTGCGAGCAAACCGATCGCTACCTGCCATTGCTGGAGGGAAAACGGGTAGCTCTCGTGGCAAACCACTCCACCATAATTGGAACAACCCACTTGGTGGATAGCCTTTTGACTACAGGAGTGCAGGTGGTCAGAATTTTTAGCCCCGAGCATGGTTTCCGGGGCGATGTGGCCGACGGAGTACCCATCGAAAATCAGGTTGACTCCGCCACAGGAATCCCTGTAATCTCGCTGTATGCAAAAAAGCGCAAACCTTTACCGGAGGATTTGGAGGGGATTGACGTGATGATTTTTGATATTCAGGACGTGGGGGCCCGATTCTACACCTATATATCCACCATGCACTACCTTATGGAGGCATGCGCCGAAAATACCATCCCTTTGCTGGTTTTCGACAGGCCCAATCCCAACGGATTTTATGTTGACGGCCCCGTGCTGGATACCAACTTCAGGTCGTTTGTGGGAATGCATCCTGTACCTGTGGTTCACGGCATGACCGTGGGCGAGTTCGCCCTGATGATCAACGGCGAGCGATGGCTCAAAAGAGGGGAACAGTGCAACCTCACCGTTATCCCATGTTCCAACTACACACACGAATCCATTTACAACCTCCCTGTTAGACCTTCGCCCAATCTGCCCAACCAAACAGCCGTGTACCTTTACCCATCGCTATGCTTCCTCGAGGGAACGGCCATCAGCATTGGCAGGGGAACCGATTTCCCCTTCCAGGCTTTTGGTCACCCCGATTTTCCCGATATGGGCTTTGAGTTTACCCCCGAAAGTCGCCCCCACTCCAGCGTTAGCCCGCTGCTAATGAATCAGAAATGCTATGGGTTCGATCTGCGCGACTACACCGATAAGTATTTTCTCGATACAAGGGCTATCAATCTCAGCTGGCTGATATTCGCATACCAATCGTTCACCCATAAGGAGAATTTTTTCAATGGATATTTCAATACGCTGGCCGGCGGCACAACGCTAAAAGAGCAAATAGAGCAAGGCGTTGACGAACAAGCCATCCGAGATAGCTGGCAACCCGGTATTGAACAATTCATGAAGATCAGGCAGAAATATTTGCTCTACCCCGATTATTCCAAGTAGATGGCCAAACAAAAGTACTACGTTGTGTGGGAAGGCGTAAAGCCGGGTATTTATGGCAGTTGGGACGAATGCCAACAGAATATTAAGGGGTTTCCCAATGCCAGGTATAAAGCATTCCCCAGCATTCAGGCTGCTGAGGCAGCCTATAGGCAGCCCTACGAAAACGTCATAGGAAAGGCGGTTAACCTCGAAATTCACCTGGAAGGGCTCGAGGAAAATCAACCCAAGCCCATATTCCCCTCGTTGGCCGTAGATGCGGCATGCAATATGACCACAGGCGATATGGAGTATCGTGGCGTTGATGCGCAAAGCGGGAAGGAGATTTTTCGGCTGGGCCCCTTTAAGGATGGAACCAACAATATTGGTGAGTTTTTAGCCATCGTGCACGGGTTGGCACTGCTAAAACAGAAAAACAGCAATTTACCCATTTACTCCGATTCGCTCACGGCAATCAGTTGGGTGAGAAAGAAAAAGGTCAACACAAAACAGCTTGAAACCTTCAACAATGCCAAGCTCTTCGAGCTGATTGGACGTGCAGAGAAATGGCTGCGCGAGAACACGTGGACAAACAAGCTGTTGAAGTGGGAAACCCATGCATGGGGCGAAATCCCTGCCGATTTTGGCAGGAAGTAGCAAGGACTGCAAAAACCGCAAACATGGCTTAAAGGGGCTTGGCTCTCTATAAATCTCGCAATCAATATAATAGCCAAGAAAAGGTTACGATGGCTGCAAATCATTAGGTTTTTATCTATTTTTGTTCCTTTAACCCATCGAATTGAAACCTGAATTTTTCATAGCGCAACGCCTAACCGATGCTTCGGCGGGTAAAGTCAGCCTCTCCCTGCCCTTTGTCCGCATCTCTACGATTGCTGTAGCCCTCAGCCTTTCTGTGATGATTATTGCTGTCGGCGTAATGGTTGGCTTTAAAAAGGAGATTACCGAAAAGACCATTGGCTTCGGAAGCCATATCCAGATGGTAAACTACGATAGCAACATCTCTTTCGAAACCCACCCTATTCCCAGTACTCTGGAATTCTTGCCCGATATCCAATCGATAAAAGGCGTTAGACACATTCAAACCTTTGCTCTGAAGCCGGGA
>JAKQEF010000134.1 GCA_029558675.1 Bacteroidota bacterium
TTCAACCTTGAAACCATGAGCAGGGTTGTGTGGAAGAATGAAGAGTGCCAATTTGGCTACCGCGATAGTATATTCAAAAGGGAATTGAAAGGCAAAGTGGTAATTACTAATGTAATATACAGATTATCAAAGCATCCTAAATTTGTAACGCACTATGGGAACATTGAGGATGAGCTGGCTAAAATGGATGAAACAACCCTAATCAACATCCGTAAGGCGGTGATTAATATCCGAAACTCGAAGCTGCCTGATCCCAACAAGCTGGGTAATGCCGGCAGCTTCTTTAAAAATCCCATTGTTCACATGGATTTGTTGCATGAGCTTAAAAAGCGCTACGACAAAGTACCCTCTTACCCCATTGACGATAAAAGTGTAAAAATTCCGGCAGGTTGGCTCATTGAGCAAAGCGGTTGGAAGGGTAAACGGCTTGGCAATGCTGGGGTGCATGAGAATCAGGCATTGGTATTGGTTAACCACGGCGGAGCTACGGGAGTTGAAATACTTAACCTGGCCGAGCAAATTCGCAGTTCGGTGCAAAATAGGTTTAACGTTATGTTAGAGATGGAGGTCAACGTGGTGTAACCACTGCATTTAGCTCTCTTCTGATCAAAAAATACAGATACTTACACCTTTTCTTTTTTTCGGATTAAGACAATTAAAATCTTTGTGTGCCAAAGCCTTCCGAATATCTTCGGGAGATATTGCCTTGAATGGTGTAATACAGAAACTTTTTTTATATTTGTAGCCGTCATTTAGGATTTTTAAACGGAAATCAAGACAATGGAACCTTTAAGAGTGTTGGAAACCAGTTATTCGCCGGAAATTAACCTTGATAAGGATAGGAATCGATTCGAATTTATTGGAAAATCCTTCCCCGAAGATGTTAAAGAGTTTTACGACCCCATTATTGCCTGGTTTAAGGAATATGTGGCTGAGCCCAACAGGGAGACCATTGTCCTGTTCAAACTTGAATACTTCAATACAGCCTCTTCCAAAAAGCTGGTTGATATTCTCACCGTACTGCAAGAAATACACAAGCAAAGGAAAACAGTAATTATCCACTGGTATTACCGAACCAACGACGACGATATGATGGAATCGGGTGAAACCTTTGCTGAAATTGTTGGCTTGCCTTTCAAGTACTTCCCATATTAGTTTTGGCAGAAGCCCACGGTATCTGTCGCTTGATCCCAATATCAGCTAACATTGTTTAACAGGCACAATTACTTTTTGTCATAAAAACTGACATAAATGTTAAGCATTGTTAATGTCGGTGTCCTCAGCAATCAAAGGCACAGCGTTTGAACGTCCCTTCAGTGCAATAAAAATTAAAATGATATGAAAACGAATAGATTTCTTTTTCCTATGTTGTACGCGGTTATTGGTGGATTAACCGTGTATTTGGCAGTTACCTTTATAACGCCAAAACCATCTACAAGCCAAACACCTGCTGCCCAAGGGGCAATACCTCTAAAGCTAACCTCACTACAAACAAGTACGGGCGAGGTAACCGATTTCAGCTTTGCTGCCGAGTTGACTGTTCATGCCGTGGTGCATGTCAAAACTACATCATCCCGAAGCGATGAATCGTACTCTTTCGATAATCCTCTGTTCGACTATTTCTTTGGCCCACGCTTTCGCTACGACCAGGATCAGCCCATATTAGGAGCCGGATCGGGGGTAATTATTTCAGCCGATGGATATATTATCACCAACAACCATGTGGTTGACAAGGCCGACAACATAGAGGTTGTGCTAAATGACAAAAGAACTTTTGATGCTACGGTTGTGGGGCGAGATCCATACACCGATTTGGCCGTGATTAAAATCAATGCCGATGAACTGCCCTATCTCAAATTTGGCAATTCCGAAAATCTGCGATTAGGCGAATGGGTATTGGCCATTGGCAATCCGTTTAATTTAAACTCCACGGTAACCGCCGGTATCGTCAGCGCAAAAGCGCGCAATATCAATATCATGGCCGATCAGTATGCCATAGAGTCATTTATACAAACCGACGCGGCAGTTAACCCCGGCAATAGCGGTGGTGCCCTGGTTAACCTGAAGGGGGAACTGGTGGGAATTAATACAGCCATTGCCTCGCGCACGGGAAGTTTTACCGGATACTCTTTTGCTGTTCCCTCGTCCATTGCTCAAAAAGTGGCCATGGATATCATAGAGTACGGCGAGGTTCAACGGGCAATGCTGGGGGTTAGCATTTCGGAGCTGAATATCGAAAAGGCAAAGAAATACAACGTTGACGACCTGAAAGGCGTGCTGATAGCCGGTATCGCTGAAGGCGGGGCCGCTGAAGAAATTGGTTTGAAAGTAGGCGATGTCATTCTCGAAGTGAATGGCGTTGAGGTGAATGCTCCCAACCAGCTGCAGGAGCAGATAAGCAAGTACCGCCCCAACGATAAGATCACCCTTCTGGTAAATAGTTCCAATAAGAAAAAACAGTACGAGGTTGTTCTACGAAACATGAGGGGCGGTTTTGAAATTGTCAAAGCCGATGAACTTATTAAGCCCCTGGGGGCCGAGTTCAAGGAGTTGGACGCTAAGCTGAAACAAAAGCTGGGTATTAACTACGGGTTGCAGGTATCAAGATTGAGCAATGGTAAGCTAAAAGAAGGGGGTGTGAAAGAAGGATTTATCATTACCAAGGTCAACCGTGCTAATATCAATAGCATTGATGATTTGAAAAAGGCGCTTGGCAATGTGAAAGGCGGAGTACTAATTGAAGGTGTTTACCCCAACGGGCTGATTGCCTACTATGCCATTGGCATATAAATAAGGGTTTTATATAATCTTCAGCAATAATTACGGTTGGATTTGATCTGACCGTAATTATTTTTTTAACAATCGGTAATATAATTGACATAACGAATTGGGTAAAAAAATGAAACCTTTTTTTGTTTATAAGGTTATACAGATGTAAGTCGAAATTTTACCGTCCATACGAAGCGTCATTGAAGGCCTATCAAGATAAATTTGACATGTAACGTTAATTCATGTACCTTTGCATAAAATTAAATCTTTACAATGAGACAACTTAAGATTACCAAATCCATTACCAATAGGGAGAGCGCATCGCTTGATAAGTATTTGCAAGAGATTGGTAAAGAGGAATTGATTACCGTTGAAGAAGAAGTTGAGCTTGCCCAGAGGATTAAGAAGGGCGACCAGCAGGCATTGGAAAAGCTCACCAGAGCTAATTTAAGGTTTGTGGTATCCGTAGCTAAGCAGTATCAAAATCAGGGGTTAAGCCTTCCCGATTTGATAAACGAAGGAAATTTGGGCTTAATAAAAGCAGCTGAGAAATTTGATGAAACCCGTGGTTTTAAGTTTATCTCCTATGCCGTTTGGTGGATTCGCCAATCAATCCTTCAGGCGCTGGCAGAGCAGTCGCGTATTGTTCGCCTACCCCTCAACCAGGTTGGGTCTTTGAATAAGATCAACAAGGCTTTTTCAAAATTCGAGCAGCAATTTGAACGTACTCCCACTCCTGAAGAGTTGGCCACACTCCTTGAAATACCCAAGGAAAAAGTATCCGATACCCTGAGGGTTTCCGGAAGGCATGTTTCCGTAGATGCACCATTTGTTGATGGCGAAGAGAATAGCCTTCTTGACGTGCTGGTGAACAGCGATTCGCCCAACGCCGACAAGTTGCTTCTCAACGAGTCGCTTTGCAGGGAGATTGACCGTGCCTTGGCTACCCTTACCGAGAGGGAAGGCGAAATTATTAAATACTTCTTTGGCATCAGCTGCCAGGAGATGACCCTTGAGGAGATTGGCGAGAAATTTGGGTTGACCCGCGAGAGGGTACGCCAAATCAAGGAGAAAGCCATCCGCAGGTTGCGCCATACCTCGCGCAGCAAGCTGCTTAAATCATACCTGGGATAACCGGTAACAGAAAAGCCCCCATTCGAGGGGCTTTTTTTATGCTGAAACCACCGAAATGATGGTATATCCCATCGGCTCTGAATGCTTCAATACCAAGAACAAATAAAATTGTTGGGCACCTCCGAACCTAAAAACTCTGCGCCCCTCCGCGCCCTCTGTGGTGAAATTAAAAAAAGAGCCAACCTGCTGATAACCTCGCATATAACAATACAAGCAACGTTTTATCAGTCAACCATAATTTGGCATTACAGCCGATTTCTATTGGCAATCCCTACACTCCTCCAGGTTCATATTGTACACAGCCATTGCCTTGTTGCTCATGCCCATGCTTGAGAACCCCCCGTCGTGATAGAGGTTTTGCATGGTTACCTTTCGGGTTAAATCGCTGAATAGCGTAATGCAATACTGTGCACACTCGTAGGCGTTGGCATTGCCCAATGGCGACATGCGGTCGGTAAAGTCCATCAACCCCTCAAACCCCATAACACCGCTCCCCGCCGTGGTTAGGGTTGGCGATTGTGAAATGGTGTTGATCCGTACCTTTCGTTCCCTGCCATAGATATAGCCAAAACTTCTGGCAATGGATTCCAGCAATGCCTTGGCATCGGCCATATCGTTATACCCATACAGGGTTCGCTGTGCCGCAATGTACGAAAGGGCAACAATTGAGCCCCAGGGCTTAATGGCATCCGTTTTCCATGCTACCTGTAGCAGTTTATGGAAAGAAATAGCCGATACATCAAGAGTTTTTTGGAAATAATCGTAGTCCAGATCGTCGTAGGTTTTACCCTTTCTCACGTTGAACGACATGCCAATGGAGTGTAGTATGAAATCGATTTTTTCACCAAAATGCTCAATGCTTTTGTTTATAAGGTTCTCAAGATCTTCCACACTTGTGGCATCGGCAGGGACAAGAAGAGCATTGCATTTCCGGGCAAGTTCATTTACGCTACCCATTCTCATCGCCACCGGCGTATTGGTCAACACAATTTTTGCGCCTTCGTTGTGGGCTAATTCAGCCACCTTCCATGCAATAGAATTCTCGTTGAGGGTGCCAAAAATAATTCCGGTTTTACCTTTTAGTAAATTGTAAGCCATAGCGTTTTTTAGGTTGGTTTGAAAATGAATAACAAAATTTTGGATTTATTGTTTTGGTCAGTGAGAAAAGGGCGGGGAATAAAATCAATCTCTATTCTCGGCCAGTAAATGTCTGGCATTGACCAGAGCAGCATTGGATAGTTTCTCGCCGCTGAGCATTTTGGCTATCTCCAGTACTCTTTCTTCCTCCGACAGAAGTTTTATGAGAGTTTTCGATGTTCCCGAAAGGTTGTCCTTGTAAACCAGATAGTGATGATTGCCTTTGCAGGCAATTTGTGGTAAGTGGGTTATGTTGATAACCTGCATGTTAGTAGCCATGCTCCTGATGATATTCCCAACCTTATCGGCCACCTCGCCCGATACGCCACTGTCAATCTCATCGAAAATAATGGTGGGCAAATCGTTGTTCTTAACCAGTAGCGATTTCAAACTCAGCATAAGCCTAGAGAGTTCACCGCCCGAAGCTACTTTCGACAGTTCCTGCCTTGGGATTTGCTTATTGGCCGAAAACAGAAAGGTAACAATATCAATTCCTGTAGGTAAAAGCTCATCACTTGCTGCGTACTGCACCGAGAACGAAGCAAAGGGCATTCCCAGCTGTTTTAACAGGATCACAATGCTGCTCTCGAGGTTGGGCGTACTCTTCTTTCGCAAGCTGCTAATCTCCCCGCCCATCGCTTCCAACTCCGATTTTAACCGGGCCAGTTGCTTCTCCTTCTGCTCAATAATGGCATCGAAATTTTCGAATTCTTCCACCTGCCTGCTTAACGTTTCCTTAAGGGTTATGAGTTCGTCAACAGAATTAAGCCTATGCTTCTGTAGAAGAGAAAAAATCAGGTCGAGGCGGGAGTTGACCAGAGCCAGCTGTTCAGGGTCGATGTCAATGCGGTTGAAGTGCTGCTCAAGCTCATCGGCAACATCCTTCATCTCGATACGGCAACTCTCAACCCTACTCAAAAGCGGATCGGCAGGCTGGAAAAAAGGAGTAATCCTCTTCAATTGCGCTTCAATCTCCTTAAGCAGGCTGCTCACTGAGGTCTCCTCATTCTTGGCGGTATGAAAAGCGCTTTCCAGCGCAGTTTTTATCTCATCGGCATGCGATAGTTGTTGCTGTAGTTCTTCCAACTCTTGCTGTTCGCCGCTTTTCAAATTGGCCTCGCTCAGCTGTTTCAGCTGAAACTGCACGTAATCGAGATCACTGCCAACCTTTGCAGCCCTTCGCTTTATCTCCTGCAGCTCATTGGTTAATGCCTGGTAGTTAAGAAACTGCACTTTGTATTCGGCTACCCGGTCATTGATCCCGGAAAAGGTGTCGATAACGGAAAGTTGAAATGAACTTTCGGCTAGCAACAGGTTCTCGTGCTGTGAATGGATATCGATAATCCTCTCAGCCAGTATCTTAAGCGTGGTAAGATTTACCGGAACATCGTTCACAAAAGCCCTCGATTTTCCGGTAGATGTAATCTGTCGTCTAATCAGAGTACTATCGTAGTAATCAAGATCATTCTCCTGAAAAAACTTTTGGAGGTTATAGCTGCCGATTTGGAAAGTACCCTCCACAACGCAGCCCTTCTGCTTATCCTTTAGCACGTTGGTTTCTGCCCTTCCTCCAAGAATCAGTCCCAATGCGCCAATGATAATGGATTTCCCTGCTCCCGTTTCGCCGGTCATTATATTCAATCCCGTATGAAACTCAATCTCAAGGTGATCGATTAAAGCGTAATTCTCAATGTATAACTTTTTCAGCATATCGGGACAAAGAGTAAAAACTAATGGATTTTTACTTCCTTAAGGCATCGGCTCCCCCACCCCCGGTGCTAATCCGATTGTATTTGGAAGCATTAGCATTATCAACCTCTGTAAGAATATTCACCACCCGGGTCTTTTCAGCCGGAAACGATTCCTTAAATATGTTGACCAGCTCGTCACTTTTGGCATCGAAAAAAATCTGCAGATAAAACATGTAGGGATCGGGTTTTTCGCGAAATACCCTTTGAACATTGGTAAGGCTCTCGGCGATCTCCGTTCTGCCCTCCACCAGCTTATCGCTCATCAGGTCGAGGCCATGCCTGTGGTACCGATAGTACACCTCTCTAAGGGGGCGATACTTGCTATTCAGCACATTTTCAACCAGCCAGTAGCGATTTTTGCGATTACCCTCATAGGCTTTCCATCCCCGCTCCTGAGCATTCTGCGCATTGTTAACAATGCGTTCGGCTTTCTGAAAATACTCGGTGCCACCCAGGTACGAAAACGAATCGTAATCGAATCCCAGTATGATGTAAGCATAGTAGGCAAGAATGGATGTCAGGTTGCTGATATGCCGTGTCTCGAAAAACTCCAGCTTATCGTACTCAAGGTATCTAAAGTGAAGATTGTTGTCAACCATGTTCAGCATTGCCGTATTGTACGAGGTACCATATACCGGTCGGCGCGATTGCACCTGAATAGTGCCTTTGTACTCATCCGAGCCCAGTTGCTCGTTGAGGGTGAGCATGATGGTGCACTCAATTTTCTCATCCTGACCGTATATATGGTTAGTCCAATTGGTGTTGTTCATGAACTCGTATATAGATGTTTGCATGGTTTGGAACATCTGCCTGTTGGTGCCCTGAATTTTCTGGGCGTTGATCTGCACATTACATCTCAACTCCTGCTGAAAGCTGAACAGGGGCGCAAGGATGAGCAATAAAGTACAAAGCAATTTATGATAGGTATGCATGGCTATAAACAATTAAAGGTGAAGATGTTATTTCAGCAAACCGACCAGTTCATCAACTATATCCGATGCTACTTCTTCTTTCGTTTTCAACTCTTTAGGCTTAACCGTTCCATCACGGTGTATCAGGGTTACCCTATTGGTGTCGGTGCCAAAACCCGCTCCCTTCTCGTTCAGCGAGTTTAAAACGATTAAGTCCAGATTTTTCGATTTGAGCTTTGCCGATGCGTTGGCCTCCTCGTTCTCGGTTTCGAGAGCAAATCCGATAACCACCTGCCCTTTTTGCTTTAGCTTGCCCAACTCCTTGGCAATGTCGCAGGTGGGAACAAGTTCTAAGACCAAGGCATCGTCCTTGCGCTTAACTTTTTGTTTTTGAACAACTTTAGGAGAAAAATCGGCGACTGCCGCAGCAAGAATTGCTGCCGAACAGCCATCAAACACCTCCAGAGCGGCATCATGCATCTGCTTTGCCGTTTCAACCTGAATGGTTTGAATATTCGGGTGCTGTGGAAGAATGCTCACGGGGCCGGTAATAAACACAACGGTTGCCCCGCGGTATGCTAACTCCAGAGCAATACTCTTTCCCATTTTTCCCGATGAATGGTTCCCAATAAACCGAACGGGATCGATGGGCTCATGTGTGGGACCGGAAGTTACAAGAATTTTTTTTTCGAAAAGGGACTGTCGCTTAGCAAAAAATTGGATGATAATATCCAACAGCTTCTCGGGCTCCTCCATCCTACCCTTTCCGGACAATCCACTGGCAAGTTCTCCCGATGTAGCCTCAACGATAATGTTGCCATAGCCCTTGAGCTGTTCGATATTCCGCTGTGTTGTGGGGTGACGGTACATGTCGAGGTCCATGGCCGGAGCCACCATCACGGGGCATTTTACCGACAGGTAGGTGGTGAGTAGCAGGTTATCGGCAACACCATGGGCCATTTTGGCAATGGTATTGGCCGAGGCGGGTGCAACAAGGTACAGATCTGCCCATAGCCCAATATCCACATGGCTATTCCATTCCCCGTTTTCAGGGTTAAAAAAATCGACCAGGATTGGGTGCTTCGAAAGGGTTGCGAGGGTTAAAGGGGTGATAAACTCCTTGGCAAGGGGGGTCATAACCACACGGACATCAGCTCCCTCTTTAACCAAAAGCCGTATCAGCGTGGCAATTTTATAGGCGGCAATGCTACCGGTTACTCCCAATAAAATATTTTTCCCCTTTAACATACCTACTGCTGTGGGTTATCCTCCGACTCGAGGGCCTTCCTGTAATAAAGCTCGTCGCTTAAAAACTCCTTGGTAGCAATCAGCGCGGGTTTGGGAAGCCTTTCGTAAAATTTGCTGATTTCAATCTGCTCGCGATTCTCGAAAACCTCCTCCAGGTTATCGGTATAGTAAGCAAACTCTTCCAACTTTCGGCTTAACTCCTGCTTCATTTCCATCGAAATCTTATTTGCCCGTTTTGCAATAATCTTCACGGTTTTGTAAATATTCTCGGTATCCTTGTCAAGCACTGTAATATCTTGTGTAACCGTGCTTAAGGGGGCAACTACTTTTTTAAAATCCATGGTTTAAGTATTAATTATTTAGTCTCATTTGATTTCATGCTCAGCTTATACATTCGCTCAGCCTCTTTAAGGTATTTGGTTTCGGGGAACTCGCTGATCAGATTATAGTACTCATCGATAGCGTTCTGAAATCTTTCCCTGCGGCGACTTGGAACGCTATTGTCTGCCAGCAAAAACGATGATTCTAAAATCATAAACAAATGCTCTTCTCTGTACTTACTATCGGGAAAACTCTGCAGGCTATTTTTAAGAGCAGTAATGGCTGCACGGTAATCCCCCATATCGTAGTAAAGCTTGGCACTCATATACGATTTTTCAATCAACTTATCCTTTAACTCATTCATTATCACATTTATCTCTGCCTTCCTTGAACTCTTCGGATACTTGGTTATGAATTCCGAAAAGGCAGAAATGGCTTTATTCGAATTGTCCTGATCGAGCTGAGGGCGCGGAGCTGATTTGTAAAAACAGTATGCGTACATGTACTCTGCCTCTTCAATAAAAACACTGCGGGGATGATCCTTCCTGTACTTGTCAAAATAGTACCCGGCCAGCAAGAAATCGCCCTGATGATAGTACCCCTGTGCAATATAAAACTCAATGGTATCGGACTGCAAAGTCCCATGATAAACCGGTGCTATCTGCTCAAACAGCGTGGTGTAGCGATAATGATCCTTCTTTTGGTAGTATTCCAAGCCCTTTTTGTACATCAACCTGTAATCCTTACTTTTAAGTAACTTGTTGTAACTATTGCACGAAACGATTAAAAAAGCAACTACTAACAGGAGTGCCGTTTTACATTTTGACATTGAGATACTTCGTTTAAAAAAACTCTTAATCCAGTAACTTATTACGTATGCTATAAAACGTGCAAAGATAGAAAAAATTATTGTTAATGGTATATGGAAGAAGTTGAAAATAATAAGGGATAAACAATATAGTGAGGTTGCAGGGTATCAATCGAAAAGCACAACGACTTGGATACAAAATATGAAAACTCTGCTTTCCTTCAAAAAATAGGGTTACTTTTGCAAATCACTTTTAAAAACTAAACTACACCAACTGTGGACATATTTGAGAAGTTAAGAAAAGACATGGGCCCCATTGGTCAGTACCAGAAACAGGGGCATGGCTATTTTGCATTTCCAAAGTTGGAAGGCGAGATTAAGCCCAGAATGATGTTCAGAGGTCGCGAATTGCTTACATGGAGCCTCAACAACTACCTTGGGTTGGCCAACCACCCTGAGGTTCGTAAAGCTGATGCCGAAGCTGCAGCCCAATACGGAATGGCATACCCCATGGGAGCCCGAATGATGAGCGGTCAAACGCGCAAGCACGATGAATTGGAAGAGAAACTTGCCGAGTTTGTGGGAAAACAATCGGCCTACCTGCTGAACTACGGGTATCAGGGTATGGTTTCCATCATCGACTCGTTACTTTCGCGCAACGATGTTGCGGTTTACGACTCGGAATCGCATGCATGCATTATCGATGGGCTCAGGCTATTCCCCGGGAAGCGCTTCGTTTATCCGCACAACGATATGAACGGATTGCGAAAGCAGCTGGGGCATGCTTCGAGGTTGGCAGCAAAAACAGGCGGCGGTATTTTGGTTATCACCGAGGGCGTATTCGGAATGGCCGGCGATTTGGGTAATCTGAAGGAGATTGTAGGGATGAAGAGTGAGTTCAACTTCCGCCTTCTGGTTGACGATGCACATGGTTTTGGTACCATGGGCAAAACAGGTGCCGGCACAGGTGAGCATTTCGGAGTACAGGACAAGGTTGACCTTTACTTTGCCACTTTTGCCAAGAGTATGGCCGGTATTGGTGGGTTTATTGCTGCCGACGAGGATATCATCGCCTATCTTACCTACAATTTGCGCTCGCAAATATTTGCCAAATCGTTGCCAATGCCCATGGTTATTGGTGCCTTAAAACGGTTGGAACTAATTAAAAGTCATCCTGAATACCTCGAAAAGCTTTGGTCAATAGCCCATGCACTGCAAAAAGGGCTTAAGGAAGCCGGGCTGGATATCGGCAAAACGCAATCGCCCGTAACCCCGGTGTACATGCGTGGCAACGTACCCGAAGCCACCAATATGGTTTTCGACCTTCGGGAGAACTATGGCATTTTCTGCTCCATAGTGGTTTACCCTGTTATTCCCAAGGGGCAAATCCTGCTAAGGCTTATTCCCACGGCAGTTCATACCCTCGAGGATGTGAACTACACCGTTGACGCTTTTGCCAAGTGTGCCACGAAGCTCAAGCAGGGAAAATACGATACGGAGAAGGTTGCACAGATATAAAAAAGGGGGGGAATCCCCCTTTTTTTGTTAAAATATCCTGTTGCCCAAATACCTTTCGGCATCCAAAGCCGCCATACACCCCGAACCCGCAGCAGTTACCGCCTGGCGGTAGTGCTTATCCTGCACATCGCCGCAGGCAAATACTCCCTCAATATTCGTTTTGGCCGTTCCGGGAATGGTTTTTATATATCCCACCTCATCCGTTTCGATGAACTCTTTGAAAATATCGGAATTGGGCTGATGGCCAATGGCCAAAAAGAATCCTGTGATATCCTTTTTCACAAT
>JAKQEF010000166.1 GCA_029558675.1 Bacteroidota bacterium
ATCATCATGCCAATGGCCAATTCGGCCACAGCGTTTGAATTCTGCCCGGGGGTGTTCATTGCCACCACGCCTTTTGCAGTACAAGCTGCCAGATCAAGATTATCGTAACCGGCACCGGCGCGAACCACTATCTTTAAATTCTTACCCGCTTCAACAACTTCTTTTGTTACCTTGTCGCTACGTACAATAAGTGCATCAACATCGGCAACGGCTTTTATCAAATCGTTGGGATCGGTGTATTTCTCTAAAAGTGCCAACTCAAAACCGGCACCCTCAACAATTTTACGAATTCCATCAACCGCTTCCTTGGCAAAGGGTTTCTCGGTTGCTACTAATACTTTTACCATAGCATTTATCTTTTATTGTTAATTGGACTAATCATTTTTAAAAGACTTGGGCGATCATCCACCCAAGTCCAAAGAGATGTAAACTATCCGTGTAATTTTTCAAATTCCTTCATGCAATCCACAAGAGCCTGAACGCTCTCCAAGGGGCAAGCATTGTAAATGGATGCGCGGAATCCACCCACCGATCGGTGCCCTTTAATACCAACCATTCCGGCCTTTTTGGCAAACTCCATGAAATCAGCCTCTTTATCCTTGTATTGCTCAGCCATTACAAAACAAACATTCATGATTGAGCGATCCTCCTTAACGGCAGTTCCAACAAACATCTTGTTACGATCAATCTCGTTATACAAAAGCTCAGCTTTCTTCTGATTGAGTTTGTGCATTTCCTTAACACCGCCAAGCGATTTCACCCATTTCAATGTTTGGTTCATCACAAAAACAGAGATTACCGGAGGGGTGTTGAACATGGAGTTGTCCCTTGGTTCGGCTCCGATATGGGTTTTATAATCAACCATCGAAGGCAATTTCCGTTGTACTTTTGCAAGTAAATCTTTACGTACAATAACAAAGGTTGCACCTGCAGGGCCCACATTTTTTTGTGCACCGCCATAAATCATGGCATACTTTTTAATGTCAACAGGGCGGCTCATAATATCAGAGCTCATATCGGCTATCAGATTCACCGGGCTGTCGATATCAGTTTTTATCTCAGTTCCGTAAATGGTATTGTTTGTAGTGATATGGAAGTAGTCAACATCGGTTGGGATGGTGTATCCCTTTGGGATATAGGTAAAGTTTTTATCGGCCGACGAACCTACCACTTCAACCTCGCCGTACAGCTTGGCCTCTTTGATGGCTTTCTTCGCCCAAACTCCGGTTTCAAGGTATGCAGCTTTCTTGTTGAGGAAGTTTGCCGCAAGGGTATAGAATTGTGTTGATGCACCGCCACCTAAAAAGATAACAGCATACTCCTCGGGAATATTAAGCAACTCTCTCCACAGCTGCTCGGTTTCTGCCATTACTTTTTCCCATCCGGGGGTACGGTGTGAAATTTCAAGAAGGCCTATTCCGGTATTATCAAAATCACGGATAGCTTCAATTGTAGCTTCGATAGCCGGTTTTGGAAGGACACAGGGTCCCGCATTAAAATTGTGTTTTTTCATAGCGTATAAAGTTTTAAATTGTAAGACAATAGTGGTAATTGCTGCCAAATTTCCAACTTATTTTTCACATTTCCTAAAAATCTGAAATGATTTAAAGCAGGAAGTAAAAACTCCATTCCATAGCGGGCTGAGTGAATATTTTACTGAAGATCGAAAAATGGATAATGATTTTTTTAGCAAAAAAAATGGGGCATGATTAGATCCATGCCCCTCCGAGAAAAGACGATCCCAATGCTATTTTTTATAGATTGGCAGTTTCACTACTTTGGCCTTCAGCTTTTTGTCCCTAACGCCTATGAAAATTTCCGAATCGGGTTTGCTAAACTCAGTGCCGACGTAGCCCATTCCAACGCCAATCTTCATCATGGGCGACATGGTTCCCGAGGTTACTTCGCCAATAAGGTTTCCCTGTATATCGAATATTTCGTAATGCTGACGGGGGATACCCCTGTCAACCATTTCAAAGCCTACTAGTTTTCGTTTTAATCCGGTAGTTTTGAGATTGAGCATATACTCCTTGTCAATGAAATCCTTGTGGTCAACGAATTTGGTAATCCACCCTAAGCCTGCTTCCAGTGGAGACGTGCTCTCGTTTATATCATTTCCGTAAAGCACGTAGCCCATCTCAAGCCTCAGGGTGTCGCGAGCACCCAATCCTATGGGCTTTATACCGAATTCTGCACCGGCCTCAAATACTGCCTTCCATAGCTTATCCGCGTCCTCGCTAGCACAGTAAATTTCGCACCCTCCGGCACCGGTATAGCCTGTTATTGAAAATATTACATCCTTAATACCGGCAAAATCTATCTTTTTGAATGTGTAAAACTCCATGCTCTCAATGGGTTCCTTGGTAAGTTTTTGCATTGCCTTGAGGGCAAAAGGCCCCTGAACCGCCAACTGGGCTATCTCGGTAGTAGCATTGTAAAGCTCCTGACCCGGCGTGAGGTTGAACTTGGGCGCATGGCTACATAGCCAATCCCAATCCTTGGGCGTATTTCCGGCATTAATTACCAGCAGGTATGTTTCGGCATCGAAACGGTACACTAAAAGGTCGTCAACGATCCCCCCTTTCCCGTTGGGAAAGCATGTGTACTGTATTTTTCCGTCTGTTAAAACCGACACATCATTTGATGTTACGTATTGCAAGAAATTCAACGCATTGGGGCCTTTAACCCAAACCTCGCCCATGTGCGAAACATCGAATACTCCCAACTTTTCGCGCACAGTTATGTGTTCGTCGTTAATACCCGAAAACTCAATGGGCATATTAAATCCGGCAAAGGGTGCCATTTTAGCACCACGCTCAATATGAAATTTGGTAAATGGGGTTTGCTTCATGGTATAAATATTTTTAAGCGTAATTGAATGAAAATGGTTTTTTTAATACGCAAACCTACGAGTTATTTTGATAATGGGCAATATGTAAATTCAATAAATATTATGAGAAACACTTGCTGTTTTTTAATTTGTTTAATATATATTTGTAAAACCGGCCATGGTACGGATAATTTTTATTGATGGTTGCCGGGACAAATTCGTTAGGTGAGGCCACAATGGGAAAATACAAGTATGTAAATATTAAACATTTGGAAGCCCTGGCCGAAGGGAACAATGAATTTGTCATGGAATTGATTAACATGTTTACCAAGCAAGTACCGTTGTTTGCCGAACAGCTGGATATGCATCTTGCCAGTGGTGATCTTGTCGCACTGGCAAAATTATCGCATAAAATAAAAGGATCGGCAGCCACCATGGGTTTTAAACAGTTGGTAAAGTACTTAAAAGAGCTTGAAGAGCTGGCAAATCAGAATGCTCAAACACAACGATACTCTGAACTCATTGACAAATACAAACAACTTACAACCGAAATAGTCGAAGAATTAAAAGATTACATTCACCGATATAAACTTGACGAATCATGATAAATGTTGAAAAAATTGACGATGTGCTGATCGTTTCGATAGGTGCACATCACAACAAATTGCATTCGGCAATTTCGCAGCAGTTTAAGCAGGAGGTTTCCATGCTGTTCGACCAAAAGGATTTGAAAATGGTATTGAGCTTGGCAGGCGTTGAATATATAGACAGCTCCGGTTTTGGCTCACTCCTTTCAATCCTGAGAGTTGCAAAGAATAACTCTTCTCAGCTAAAACTATGCTGTATATCAAAAGAGGTGATGGAGTTGGTAAAACTTCTCCAATTGCATTCGGTGTTCGATATTCGAAGTGATGTAGATGAATGCCTCAAAGGATTTAAGTAGTAAAAACCAATTGAAAGAGGCTTACCCGATGGGTAAGCCTCTTTTTTTAGTCCAAATCACATAGCCTATCTAAAAACCAGTTCATCGCCATCGAAATGGTCAATCACTATGGGTTTTTCTTTTGAAACTTTCCCCGCTAAGATCTCTTTCGACAACCTGTTGAGTATGTGACGCTGCATCAACCTTTTTATAGGCCTTGCTCCGTACAAAGGATCGAAGCCCGTTGCAACAATCCAATCAATGGTACTTTCGGTAATACTCAGGGTAATCCCTTGCTCTTCCAACATTTTTCGGATTATTTGAAATTGCATGTTCACAATCTCCCGTATCTCGCTTTTCGTTAAGGGCGAGAACATGATAATCTCATCCACCCTGTTAAGAAATTCCGGACGGATTGTCGATCGGAGCAATTCCAATACCTGCGCACGTGTCCTATCCATTACCTGTTGCGATACGCCATTTGTAGTATTCTCTAAGTTGCTCTGGATAATGTGCGAACCGATGTTGGAAGTCATAATGATAATGGTATTCTTAAAATCAACCAGTCGCCCTTTATTGTCGGTAAGCCGTCCGTCCTCAAGCACCTGAAGCAGAATGTTAAACACATCAGGATGAGCCTTTTCTATCTCATCGAGTAGCACCACTGAATAGGGTTTGTGGCGTACTGCCTCGGTGAGCTGCCCTCCCTCATCGTATCCTACATACCCCGGAGGGGCACCTACTAGCCTCGAAACGGAATGGCGTTCCTGGTATTCACTCATGTCTATCCTTGTCATCAACTCCTCCTCGTTGAAAAGGAACTCCGCCAAGGCTTTTGCCAGTTCGGTTTTACCAACTCCCGTTGTCCCCATGAATATGAACGACCCAATGGGGCGTTTGGCATCCTGCAATCCTGCCCTACTCCTGCGAACCGCATCGGCAACTGCCGAAATGGCCTCGTCCTGACCTACTACCCTTTCGTGCAGATGCTCTTCAAGGGTCAGCAGTTTTTCCCTCTCGCTCTGCAGCATCCGGCTTACCGGAATACCGGTCCATCTGGCCACCACTTCGGCTATATCGGCCGAATCGACCTCTTCCTTAATCAGCGAGAAATCGGACTGCATTTCTGCCAGCTCACTTTTGAGGGTATCTATGGCCTTTTCGGCCTCCTTTATGCGTCCATAGCGTATCTCGGCCACCTTTCCGTAATCACCAAGACGTTCGGCGCTGTCTGCCTCTACTTTTAACCCCTCAATGGCGTTCTTGTGCTGCTGTATCTTTTCAATGATGTTCTTTTCCGACTGCCACTTGGCTCTCAGGGTAGTCCTCTCCTCGTTCAGGTTGGCTATCTCATGGCTAAGTGATGCCACCTTCTTATCATCGCCCTCACGTTTTATGGCCTCACGTTCAATCTCAAGCTGTTTAATTCGCCTTTCTATCTCGTCAATGCTCTGAGGCACAGAATTCATTTCGAGGCGTAATTTCGATGCGGCCTCGTCTATAAGGTCAATCGCCTTATCGGGCAAAAACCTTTGGGTAATGTAGCGGTTCGACAATTCCACTGCCGATATTATGGCCTCATCTTTAATCCTAACCGCATGGTGGCTCTCGTACCTCTCTTTTAAACCCCTCAGAATGGAAATGGCATCGGTAACGCTTGGCTCATCAATCAACACGGTTTGGAATCTCCTTTCAAGTGCTTTATCCTTTTCGAAATACTTCTGGTACTCGTTAAAAGTGGTAGCACCAATGGCGCGAAGTTCGCCACGGGCCAATGCAGGTTTCAAAATGTTGGCAGCATCCATAGCACCCTCGCCCTTCCCTGCTCCCACCAGAGTATGTATCTCGTCGATGAAAAGCACCACCTCGCCGCCCGAAGCAACAACCTCTTTTATTACCGATTTAAGGCGCTCTTCAAATTCCCCTTTATACTTGGCACCGGCAATCAGCGCTCCCATGTCGAGGGAGTATAGCTGTTTCGATTTCAGGTTCTCAGGAACATCGCCATTCACTATTCGGTGGGCAATTCCCTCGGCTATAGCCGTTTTGCCAACGCCCGGCTCACCAATGAGTATGGGGTTATTTTTTGTCCTACGCGAGAGTATTTGCAAAACCCGCCTAATCTCCTCGTCGCGCCCAATAACTGGGTCGAGTTTCCCATTCCGAGCCATCTCGTTTAAATGGAGTGCAAAACGATTCAATGCGTTGTAAGTATCCTCTGCCGTTTGCGACTCAACCTTTGAGCCCTTCCTTAACTCTGCAATGGTTTTCTTCAGGTCAGCGGCATTCATACCGGCATCCTTCATAATCTGCGATACCTGATCGCCCGATTCCAACAGTCCGTAAATAAGATGCTCAACCGACACGTACTGGTCGCCCATCTCCTTGGCAAACCCCGATGCTTTCTGCAGCGCCCTGTTGCTTGCAGCGCTCAGGTACTGTTCTCCGCCCGAAACCTTGGGGAATCGGGAGAGAATGCCATTCAGAACCGAATCAAAATTGGTCGTGTTAACCCCCATCTTATTGAATATAAAGCCGGACACGCTTTCGGCCTGACTCATTATACCCTTTAACAAGTGGGCAGGCTCAATGGCCGGATGCTGATAGCCTTGAGCTATGGAGAAGGCCTGCTGAATGGCCTCTTGTGATTTGATGGTGAAATCGTTTAAGTTCATATGTTTATATTTATTAATCGCTGTTAATCATGCTGCCTCACTAAGGTCAAAACGCTTGCCATTAAATTGATCGTGTCATAATGTCTTTTCACACACTCTTTCTGCTGCCGATTTGTCTGTCTCATGGGGATTAAAAAGTGTTATCAGTAGATGAGAATAGTAGCAAGAGCAGATACAACAAGGGATTTATTACTACATATAAATTAATGTAAAACCTTTATAGTGTTTTAAATGTTATATTTGCGTGATTCAGAAAATTTAAACTTCGTTTTATGAAAAAGATATACCGCTTTCTAAAACTACATTTTCAAGATATTATCCGAGGGCTTTTATTTTTAGTTGCCATTGTTGCCATCTTAGTTTTTCTCCCCCGCGAAAGAAAGTTTAAATACGAATTTCAGAAAGGAAAAGCATGGATGCATGAGGATTTGATCGCCCCGTTCGATTTTCCCATTTATAAAACTGATGGAGAGATAATTGCCGAACGCAATGCTATTCTTTCCAACGTCAAACCCATATTCAGGCTTGATTCTGCTGTTCTAATACGGGTACTCCCCCGTTTTAAGTCCGAGGTCTCAGATTTGTTTGAGAATCAAAATAAGGAAAGAAAGAATACTGCTCAAATTCCTGAGCCCATAATGGCAGAATTGCAAAGGCAACTATCATTTGTTTACAAAAAAGGTATTATCAGCAATGGTGAATATTCCGATATTGCCGGTAAACAAACAAACAGCATATCGATATTGACAGGGAACCGGGCGTTTGAGACTCCCCTTTCAGAGCTATTCTCTACCGGTTCGGCCATTGACTACTTGCAAACAAAAACAGCAATAATAGTCTCCAAGTACCCTAGAAGTGGGAGTTTTGTAAAAAGCATCGATTGGGGTAACTATGTATTGGCCAACCTGCATTTCGATGCAAAGTCAACGGAAATAATTACTCAGGACATGTTGGCCAACCTATCCATTACCAAAGGATTGGTGTATGCCGGAGAAAGCATTGTAACCAAGGGTGAAGTGATAAATCAGGATCTTTACCAGATAATATTCTCGCTGAAAAGGGAGTATGAGAGCAAGATTGGGTTTAGGGGCAGTTTCAGGGTGCTTATTCTGGGACAAGCCCTGCTGATTTCTATGCTTTTTCTAATGCTTTTCCTTTTTTTATACAATTTTCGAAGGGAAATTCTTAGCGACAATCGCAAGATAATCTTCATTCTACTTTTGATAACCATCATGGCGATTCTATCGTCAATTCTGATAAAAAGAAACATAATTAATATTTACATAATACCTCTTGCCATAGTCCCCATTTTCATAAGGACTTTTTACGATTCGAGGCTTGCCCTGTTCATCCACCTGGTTACGGTATTTTTGGTAGGTTTCTTTGTTCCCAACAGCTTTGAATTCGTATTCATTCACTTTATTGCGGGCATCATTGCCATAATCAGCTTAACAAATCTATATCGCCGAGGAAAGCTGTTCCTTTCCATATCGTTGGTTTACATTTCGTATATAGCTGTCTATGTTGGAATCGCCATTATTCAGGAAGGAAGTATCTTAACCATTGATCCCTACAGTTTCCTATGGTTTGCCATCAATGCCCTTCTGCTTTTAACCTCTTATCAGCTGATCTACCTATTCGAAAAGATATTCGGTTTCCTGTCGGATACAACACTGATGGAGCTCTCCGATACAAACCAGGATTTACTTCGGCAGTTGGCCGAAAAGGCACCGGGGACTTTCCAACACTCACTTCAGGTTGCCAATCTTGCCGAGGAGGCCATTTTTAAAATTGGTGGCAATCCCCTCCTGGCGCGCGCCGGAGCTCTATACCATGATATTGGCAAGATGAACAATCCATACTATTTTATTGAAAACCAGGCCTCAGGATTCAATCCACATCAAGGCATAGATTACGAAGAGAGTGCCGGAATTATCATTAAGCATGTGGCCGAGGGCATACAGATTGCTAAAAAGCATAACATTCCTGAACAGATTATCGACTTCATCAGGACACACCACGGCACGAACAAAGTACAATACTTTTTGCGTTTATACCGCGAAAAGTATCCTGAATTAAAAGACAACGTTTCCCTTTTCAGCTACAAGGGGCCAAAACCTTTTTCACGCGAGACTGCTGTGCTAATGATGGCCGATGCAGTGGAGGCAGCTTCACGGGCTTTGAAAACCATTACTTACGAAGCCATAAACGACCTGGTTGAGAATATCATTAATTATCAGCAAATTGAAGAGCAGTACAGCGATGCAGACATTACATTTAAGGATATTACGGTTGTCAAATCTGCCTTCAAGAAGAAACTAGTGAACATATATCACGCCCGCATTGAGTATCCCAAGGCTATGCCCATGTAATTTACAATGTGCAATGTGCGATGGGTGGCGTTATCTTAAATCGACAATTTCAATTCCCTTATACTTTGTCACATCAAATGAGAAAAGTTCTGCTTTCAAAGGGACATTGGGTTTAAAACTTTTCACATTGATAATATAGTTGATACCGTCCTTACCCTGATATTTCACTGATATAGGTTCGAGTGTTTCCTTGTTAAATCTAATTTTGATAAGCGAATAGGGTTCCGAAAGGTCTTCAGGATAAAGATCAACTTCGTAGATACCCACACCCTTCTCAACCTGTTCGCCAATAAATCTCGATTTGAAATCCTTCTCGTAGTTGCTGAATATTCTGGTAGGATCATCAAACAGGCCGCCATCAAGCGAAGAGGGTTTTGATATGGTAACCTCATTGGCCTCAGGTATATACTGCCACTTTGTTTCGCCATCGTAGTAAACATCCATGCCCATGAGTGAAAGGTTATACTGTTTACCCTTGTAGGACAGGGTACCATCGTAGGTGTCGGTAAGCCCCTCCTGTAAATTTTCGAGGGTAAAAGCAAAAACTGTTTTAATCGTCTGGTACGATTGAATCTTTTCGGAGAAAAGCCTTACTAAATCCTTCCCCAACGGGGCTGATTGTCCATAGGAGAAGATCGATAAGCTACAGGTTAAAGCCGCCAAAAACAACTTTTTCATACATAATCTTTTTTAATACATTAATCACTCTGTTCTCCGTTCAATTTTGCAAGAATAATTTGCAACGACGTTTCATCTTTAATGAGAACCTGGCGAGCTTTGCTTCCCTCAAAAGGCCCAACAATTTCGGCCGCTTCCAACTGATCAACAATCCTGCCAGCCCTATTGTAACCGATGGCTAATTTTCGTTGAATCAGCGAAGTTGATCCTTGCTGATATTGAACCACCAGTCGTGCAGCATCTTCGAAAAGGTCATCCCGTTTCCCAAGGTCAACTTCGAGGGATTCTTCACCGGTCTCGCCGGTATATTCTGGCAAATTGTATGCCGTTGCATATCCCCTTTGGTTGCCAATGAAATCGGTTATCCTTTCAACCTCCGGCGTATCGATAAATGCGCACTGTACGCGAACCAGATCGTTACCCGTCGAAATAAGCATATCACCCCTGCCAACCAGCTGATTGGCCCCAGATGTATCCAGAATGGTTCTGGAGTCAATCATTGATGATACCCTAAAGGCAATACGTGCCGGGAAGTTGGCTTTGATAACACCGGTTATAATATTGGTGGTAGGTCGCTGGGTGGCAATTATAAGGTGAATACCTACAGCCCGTGCCAATTGTGCTATACGTGCCATAGGGGTTTCAATTTCCCGCCCTGCAGTCATAATCAGATCAGCAAACTCATCAATAACCACAACGATATAGGGTAAATAGTGATGCCCCTTCTCGGGGTTAAGACGTCGGGCAGTAAACTTTTCGTTATACTCTTTAATATTCCTCACGTGGGCCGCCTTAAGGAGGTCATAACGGGCATCCATTTCGATACAGAGTGAATTGAGCGTATAAATCACCTTTTGGGTATCGGTAATAATGGCTTCCTCCGAGTCGGGGAGTTTGGCTAAAAAATGCCTCTCCAGCTTATTGTACAGAGTTAACTCAACCTTTTTGGGGTCAACCAGAACAAATTTAAGCTGTGCAGGGTGCTTTTTGTAAAGCAGCGAGGTGATAATGGCATTCAATCCAACCGATTTCCCCTGTCCGGTTGCACCGGCCACCAGCAGGTGAGGCATTTTGGCCAAATCGACCACAAATGTTTCATTGGATATGGTTTTACCCAATGCAATGGCCAAATCGAACTTATTATCCTGAAACTTCGAGGAACGGATAATGGAAGCCATTGACACCACCTCAGGTTTCAGGTTTGGAACCTCAATACCAATGGTTCCTCTGCCCGGAATGGGGGCAATAATTCTAATGCCCAGGGCAGCCAGGCTCAAGGCAATGTCATCCTCAAGGTTTTTAATTTTGCTAATCCTAATCCCCGGAGCAGGAACTATTTCATAAAGGGTAACGGTGGGGCCAACTGTTGCCAATATTTTGGCAATCTGTATATTATAATTACCCAGCGTGTCGATAATCTTGTTCTTGTTGCTGCGCAACTCCTCCTCGGTCACGGGGGCCTGGCGATGTCGGTAGTCCTCTAAAAGTTCAATGGGTGGCAGCTGATATGCTGAAAGTTCTTTGGTAGGATCGTAGAATTCAGGGGTAACAATCACCTGCTGATCTCCATTCTCTTCAAGGTTAATGTTTACCTCCATTTCCACGTCATCGGTTGTAACCATCCTTTTTGCTTCGTCAGAATCTTCAACATCGTCATCATCCAACTCTTCGTCTTTACTGCCATCAGCAGAGGCATTCTCTTCATAATCACCAACATTATCGCTTTTTAATACGCTGAATGGCTCCTGGTCAGTCCGTTCATTTTCACCCTGAGTGGAATCAGCAGATTGACTCTGATCATCCTTGCCATCGAGCTCGCTAAATGTTTTGTCCGTACCATCATCCTTATTTTTTGGCAATATTTTAAAAAGGTTGATTACGGCCAATGCAATGCGCTTATACAGTGGTAATATGCTCACATTCAAATAGAACAGATATACAGAACAGGCAACTATCAACAGGAATAATGTACCTGACTTCCCTACGAATGCAATGAGCCATTCGCTGATAAAAAGACCGTGCGAACCGCCCAAGCCGCTTCCGAGAATGTTTCCGGCATTTCCAAATAGGAATCCGAAGAGTAATGAAACAAGCACCATTCCTAATAAGCTTTTCAGAATCGTACTCCGTAAGGGCAAGAGTCTGATTTTTAAAAGCCTTAGGCCAATAATTCCTATTAAAAAGGGAATTGCAAACGAGGCAATGCCAAACCACCGGTTTAAAAACTGCGAAGCAAAGGATGCTCCAACCTTTCCTGCCCAATTGTGAACCTTCACTGATGAATCGGAAAAGATGGATTGCCATTGGAAACTCTGGTCCGATTGCCATGAAAACAGGTACGATACAAAGGCAATGGTTAGGTATAGCGAGAAAAACAGGACTAACAGTCCAAAGGTAAACCTAATGCGATCGTCCTTAAAAAAACTCCCTTTTGGCTTTCCCTCATTTTTTTTCGTCTTGGAATCATTTCCAACATTAGCCATAAGTGCCAGTTGTTATTATTGAATCTTGAAAAGTAAAAAAACAAAAAATCCCTTACAAAGTAAGGGAATAATTCCGAAAATGCCTATGTAATGCTATTGAAATAGATATATCAACTCCATCATCGTATCATAATCCACCTCTTCATAATCGAAGGGAATCACAAACTCATCCTTGGGCAGTGTGGCAGGTTTAACAGCCGTTGCAACAATATTCATCCGGTGATTAAACATAATAACGGAGAACTTAAGCATAATGCCATCTATGGCTTCAAACGGTGTGTTGTGGTTAGGATTATTGACCTTAATTTCATCTGTGTACCATATTTCAAAGGAAGAAGCAATACTATCGTTGAATGTAGCAAGAGCCTTTTTACATTGAAAACCCAAAAATTCTTCTGTTTCATCGCTGTATTCGATTGTAATGCTCGGCATAGATTTGTATGCAAAATGGCAACTATTCACCACCAATGGCTCCTTGTAAAACAGCTTTTTGTTAAAAATTTTCACCAACGTGACTGACGTTTTGGAATCAAGATCCTGAATAAAAGCAAACGAAAAAGCACCCGACAGGGCTTCCACCCTGTTCACTGTATTATTCTCCTTAAATTTAACCACCATGCAATCAGGTCGAATGTCAGGATCGAACCTTACTGAATCAGTATTTAAATAGAATACCTTGTATTCTATAATGCCTTCCGTTAGCTCCTTATTCTTATCAATTCTTGTGCAGCTGAAAATAGTTGCTGCAAGAATTAAACAGAATGTTGTTGCAAATACCCATTTCAGGGAGGATGAACGATTGATTTTTCCGGTTTTGAGTCGATAGGTTAACATGACGGGATTTCAAAATAATTACGATTAAAGATAAATAATTCATTCCATTTTCCATCAACCCTCATTATCTTTTTTAAACTTTGCAATGCAATATTTCTGGAAAAGAGTTTAACAATAAGGTAAATGGCTTATGCCCATCAATTTATGGCCTACTATGAAGTAAGTATTGGCCTTTGATGCCTTTATTTTTGATAATCTATTGAAGTGAAAATGAGAATCTCGTATATTTTAGTCAACAACACTGTACCCGAGAATGCAGGGGCTGCTGCAAGGGCATTAAAAACTATGGGATTTAACGACTTAAGGTTTGTCAACCCTTGCGACTACCTTTGCGAAAAAGCCCTGATGTTGGCACATGGCTCGCACGATATATTGTATAATGCAAAGGTTTACGACTCGCTGAGCGATGCCCTTACCGGCATCGATTTTTCCATTGCTACCAGTTCGAAACAACGTTGGGTTAGAAAGAATGAGATCAACGTAAACAGACTAAAATCCTTCATCGAAGACAAAGGGGATAAAGTACAGGAATTGGCCATTGTGTTTGGAGGCGAGGAATCGGGTTTGTCCAATGAGGACATTGCACTTTGCGATGTAGTATCGTCAATACCGCTTGCCAACTCATATCCATCGCTGAATCTGGCACAAGCAGTAATGATCTATTCTTACTCCCTTTCGGGAGTAGGTGTAGGAAATGTTGAAGGGGAAAATGGCAAGGATTACAAGCATGTCGCCTATAAACCCTTGAAGGAAAAGGTGATCAATGTACTGAATGGTATTGGGTTGCCCCCCGAAACGCTCATCCATGGCAGGGTTTTGGAGCGCCTTGCTAACGCCAACGAACAGGACATAAATCTGCTACATTCCATCACTACCAAAATCATTGAAAGGATGGAAGGCACGCTCGACAAATGAATGGATAGAAAAAGGGGTGCCAACACACCCCTAACCAACATATCTTTAATTCAAAGTCAGATTTTCTGTACGCAATAAAAACTACCTTTCGAAAGCACGTTCATTTGCTACAAACGAATAACAAAAAAATGTTACTGCTTACATTTGCCTTAGAGCCTTGCTCTCACGCTAATCGCTTGTCATTATAAACAGTGGGAGCATTTCGAAGCTCTTATAGAACGGCCTAAGCCTCTCAGTGTTGTAAAACTTTTGTACGTTGACCAATTTCTTTTGGCTGGTCACCACATCTAGAGGCATGTTATCGTACCTGCCATTCTTCAGCACTACCAAACGCCCATGTACCCCTTTCAGGATAAGGTCTAAAGCTAGGTTTCCAAATGCCATTGGAACTATGGAGTCAATGGCGTCAGGCTCACCGCCCCTTACCAAGTAACCTAACTTCTGATTGATGATATTGACCGGTTTCCCATTATTAAACCTGGGAGATAGTTCTTTAATTTTTTGGGAAACCATATCGCCAATGCCACCAAGTTTGGCATGTCCATATGCATCCACCTCTGAGCCGGAGAATACCATCTTGTCCATCCCTTTGAATGTAGCGCCTTCGCTAATCATAACAGACGAATAGTGGCTAGAATTCAGTCTTCTGTCCTCAACGAGTAGCTGAGTAAGCAGCTCTACATCAAACTGATGCTCAGGAATAACGCACCGATTGGCCACTCCGGCCATGGTGGGAAGCATGGCGGTGAAACCCGCATAACGTCCGAAAACTTCCATAACAAGGATGCGCTCGTGCGAACCTGCAGAAGTACGCAGTATATCCGTCATGGAAATTGTACGGGTGATACAGGTACTAAAGCCTATGCAATAGTCTGTCCCGGGCACATCATTGTCCATGGTTTTCGGTATGGCAATAACCTTTTCACCCTCCTGGTACAAACGTACACCGTAGCTCAACGTATCGTCTCCACCAATGGGAATAAGGTAATCAACCCCCAAAAAATCGAGATTTTTAATCACCTCTGGAGTCAGGTCGTTCACCTCCTTCTGATACTTGCTTTTATACTGCTGCGGCACCTTATCCTTGGCAACCTTCGAGGGGTTGGTGCGTGATGTATGCAAAAATGTTCCCCCAGTCCTGAAAGATTTACTCACCCGTTCTTCCGTAAGCCATTCATAGCAATGGCTATTGTCAGCCTCTTTATCCCTTACAATCTCAATCATTCCTGCCCACCCCCTCCGTATTCCAACAACCTGGTAGCCCTCGCGGATTGCCCTGATGGTTACGGCTCTGATGGCAGGGTTCAACCCGGGAACATCGCCTCCGCCGGTTAGGATGGCAATCACTCCCTTTGATTTCTGTCCTTGTGCCATTTTATTTTAATTATAAAAGTGTGTTGAAAATCATTCTGTATAAATCTCAATATCATTTTATTGCAATGATATCAGCAAATTTAAAAACGTTTCAAAAAGGGATGCAATATACTCAAAAAAACCTGTTATTTAACACATCAATGGCATTTTTTTAGGATGCAAGTAAGGGGAATTTGTTTTTCCGTATCAATTCATCAGCATTTGAAAGTATGGTGGAATTTGCTAGTCTCTAACAATTCCTGAACACGAGAGTTACTCATGGCAACCTCTGAATATTCCTGTAAAAACGTATTCGTTTTTAAAGGTTTGATTGTTTAGAGCAATGAACCCGCTTAAACTAAAAAAAGCGACCGCCTCAGGTGGCTGAGGCGGTCTCGATTAATTAATCTCTTAATACATTACTATGGATTCCAAGTATATCTGAACTCGGGATCGCAAGCGGCAATCTCTATATTGGCACTTTTACGCATTACACCATTAACAGTGATAATATAATTCATCACTCCGCTACCAACATTCACGTTGTAATACGAATGGCTTGCTCCATTAGCCAAGGTAACTTCCCCTTGGAATTCGGGGTATCCATTTTGTACTTGCAAATTAATAACCCCATCAAAACCCGTATTATTGGTAATGGTTACGGTATCAATGGATTGAGTTAGTTTACAGGCTTGCGCTGAAGTTTCATAAACAATTTCTTCACACCTTGCAACCCCCTGTGTTTTAACCATAAAAAACATTGAGTCAACATTGGTATGCGAAGCCCAAATCTTAACTTTAGTATTTGGCATTGTGTAGGTTGTTTTCGCACCGGATTGTACCAACCTGTTTTCATTGGTCGAACTTCCTTCGGTTACGTCAAACCATATTGCTCTTTCGGTCTTATTTACAATGGTTAACTCTCCGGTATTGTCTTTTTCACACTGTTCTTTGCATGCGAAGAAACTAATAACCATGGAGATAATAACCAATACTGTTGTGATCTTTTTCATAGTAACATTAGTTATTTAAATGTAAAACAAATTGGTTTAACTTACTGGTTATCGTCAAGCACAAGATTTGGATTGGCATCAATCTCCAGCATTGGCATTGCGAAAACGAAAACCTTATTATTCCACTCGAATTTCAAACGTCCTGCTGGCGTATGATTATTATCCGGTTCGTTTCCGGTTCTGTCAACGCCAAGTTTCAAACGCTTGCGATCGAATTGTGCTCTACCCTCACCCCACAGCTCGATTCTTTTCTGAAACTGAATCTCATCCAGCAGAGCCTGACCGCTATTGGTCGAAAGCTGATATTGTGAGTCTCTTTCTTTCACCAGGTCGTAAAGAACCTGACGTGCTTGGCCTTCATTGGTATGAGCCAGAGCTTCGGCCTCAATCAGATATGCTTCGGCTACCCTTGCATATTGGTAATCACCAAGGAAATCTTCGTACCATAAAAACTTACGGTTTACATATTGTTCAGGACCCGATGATACCCACATCATTTTACGAATATCGGATGCAGGAATCTGGTTGTAAAGCACTCCATAAATTGCTTTAGGTGCATACGGTCCACCATACCCTTGTGCAACATCTCCGTTTACCAAAAAGTGAGCAATGTGTGACAGATAGCTTGCATAGTAATTGGTATTCTCAGGCGTAATAGGGCATCCCCAAATAACTTCCGGATTATCTACAGAATTGAAACCATCAGTGTACTGTGCCTTTGACATAAGCGAAAAACCTTCGCGAGCCTTATTGGCATAGAACGCTGCCCTCTCATAGTTTTTCATGGTTAGATATGCATCCGAAAGGTACAAAGCGGCTGCATTTTTATTGAATTGACTATTAGAAAGGTTAACCTGAGTAAGCAATTCATATGCTTTTTCAAAATCATCAATTATCCCTTCATACACTTGCTCCACAGTGGCTCTTCGTCCATCTTCAATCTCGGATCCGGTAAGCCTGTAAAGCGGAACACCCAATCGCTGCTGATGCCCGTCATAGGTGAATTGATAAATTCTGATTAGGTAAAAATAAGCATAAGCCCTAATACCCAGTGCCTGACCTTTAAAGCTGATCAACTTAGGATCATCCGGACTTTCGGGCATTAATTGCAACACTTCATTGGCTCCAAAAATCAGCTGGTAGTAAAATTCCCAGGTTCTGTTTACCCTACGATAGTTGTAATCGCGGTTTTCCATTTGATAATCGTAACCGAACCAGTGGAATATAGTTTGCACCATATCCATGCCCTGAAGGTCCATGGCCAGATCAACTGCTTTTTGTCCAAACACGTCATGGTTTCCTTGGTAATCTATCATGGTTTGATAGAAACCATTAACTATCGGTTCGGTAAGAGCAACAACAGCATCGGGGCTGGAGTTTGCATATTCATCCAGTGTCGTTTTCGATATCTGGTCGGTCGGCTGAACATCGAGAAAATCGCCCTGACAACCTACCAGAAACAAACTGATACCCAGAAGGAAAATTAATATTTTTTTCATAGTTATAGTGTTTTTAGAATGTTAACGATAATCCACCCGAAATAGTTCTGATGGGCGAGTAGTTGTTATCCGTAGTACCGGTAATGCTTTGCCTTGGGTCAAATCCTTTCCTATGACTCCATAGGTAAACGTTGTCGGCAACCATATAAATCCTCATGGAAGCAATGGGAACATTTGCACCGAATGCCTTCTTAGGTATGGTGTATCCCAAGGAAATATTACGGATATTGAAATATGATGCATCGATCAAGAATCTGTCAGAGCGCTGGCTGGCACTTTGAATACCTGCACGGAGCAAGGGAACATTGGTTTTTGTATTCTGTGGTGTCCAACGATCCAATGCATCAACGTGTAAGTTGCTGCCTCCCAATTCGCTTAGACCTCCCATTAATCCTGCATAAACACCATCATACACCAAACCACCAACCTGATATGAGAATCCGAAGGAGAAATCAATTCCTTTGTAATTCAGGGTTGATGAGATACCACCATATAAATCGGGAATTGCAGATCCTTTATAACGCAAGGGCAAATTGCCTGTATCATCCGTATCAATATCACCATTGGATTGTTTGAGTCGGCTTTCGGTCAAAAATAATGCTTTCCCTGTTTCCTCATCAACTCCACGATATGTTTCGATATAGAAATCGTATATTCCACCACCTTCCACCAATCTCTTGGTTCCAACCGGAGAACCACCTGCTGAATTGATATAATCGGGCAAACTGGTTATTTCATTTTTGTAATGGGTGGCGTTTACAGTTACGTTCCATGAAAAATCTTTCGTTTTAACAATATCGTATCCAACTAAAAACTCGATACCCCTGTTCACCATATTACCAATATTATTTGGGAAGTAGGTAAAGCCGCTTGATGGGGGAAGAGGTTGGTTAAAGAGCAAATCAAAGGTGTACTTATGGAAATACTCGATTTCAAAAGTAAGGGCTTTGAAAAACATACCCTCAAAGCCAATATTAAAGCTCTTACTCTTTTCCCAGGTAATCTCTTTATTACCTTTATATACCTGCTGCAAAGCTATTTCTCCATCTACGTTGGTAACCACAAACAGGTCCTGATATGGGAAATAAACCGGATCTCCGGACTGGTCAAGAAGTCCATTATTACCATTGGTTCCGTAGCTGGTTTTAAACTTAAGTTCATTGATGAAAGAGATATCCTGCAGGAACGATTCTTTGTGCATTAGCCATGCACCTCCAACGGACCAGAAATTACCCCAACGATGATCGGGATGGAAGCGGGATGAACCATCCCTCCTGAAGCTGGCCGAAAGGAAATACTTATTGTCGTAGTTGTACATTGCCCTTGATAGATAGGACTCTTGGCGTGTCTCTGTACGATATGACGTTGTCGTTGAAATAACGGCGGCGTTTGAAAGTTCAGGGATATCGGGTATGAAGAACTTTTCTTTTCTACCGTACAAGTAGTCGTTTTTGGTCATAAACGACTCATGTCCAACCAAAATCTCCACACTATGAATGTCAAAAGTTTTGTTCCATGTTAACAGCTGGTTAAACGTTGAAACCAAATAGGCTGTCTGGTACTTATTACTTCTTCCCTGTGCAGTGGCTGCATCACCATAAAGTGGGTTTTGATACGAAGTTCCAATGTAATTCCTGCTGTCAACGCTGAGATTGGTAACGAATTTGAAATCATTCAGGAAACGAATCTCAGCATATGGGCGGAGAGAAACAGTTTCATAAAGGTTCTCTCTAATATCCAGGTCTGTGGTAGCCACAGGATTCACATTCGACCCATATTTACGAGAATACTGTCTGTACACAGGATTGCCATCACCATCTACACCTATTTGGATTCTTTCACCATTCTCGTCCAGAATAAAGTCCTGTCCAAAGTCATAACGATTATTCCCTTTGGCGTCGAGTACATAGTCTCCAACAATATTACGATAGTACACAGGGTAAATAACCGGAATATTACGGGTAAACATGAAAGAGTTCACATAGGCCGAACCACTGGAAGTTGGGAAGTTCTGGGCATCACGTGTATAACCGATGTTTGAACCCACTTTCAACCAATCATACACCTGATAATCAAGGTTTGTACGTCCGCTTAAACGCTCGTAATTCGAACGAACAACATAACCCTTATCGTTTAAGTAACCAAAAGAGATGTAGTGGGATGATTTTTCAGTTCCTCCTGAAATGCTCAGCTGATACTCCTGACGAACTGAATTATTGAACATCTCATCGTGCCATTTATCATTGTACAATAATTTGGCAGCGGGATTTAGCTTCCCGTTGGGAAGAACGACAGTGGTGTCATGTACATTATAATTATTGTAATTACCCAATGCTTGAATTAGATTTCTCGATGCAAGAGTTCCAGCAACATCTGCATCCATTCCGACACCGGCATACTGATTCTGATTGCGGAGAGCCTCCCAGTTCAACTCGTAATACTGGCCTGGATCGGTAATCAAATCGTACTCGGGTACACCTCTTGAGTTAACCCCTACCCTGCTTTCGAAACGCACTTGAGAAGTTCCTTTAGCACCCTTTTTCGTGGTAATCATAATTACACCGTTAGCAGCACGAGAGCCGTATAGCGAGTTAGCGGCAGCATCTTTCAGGAAGGAAACGGATTCAATATCATTTGGGTTGATGGAGCTAATATTACCTCCATAAGGAACACCATCAACAACATAAAGTGGTGCTGCTGATGCATTAATAGACCCAATACCCCTGATTCGGATTGTGGCTTCCTCGCCCGGCTGGCCGGAGCTGGAAACAACTTGAACACCCGGAGAGATACCTTCTAATGCTTTTGACACTGTACTTACCTGAATCTTCTCAATTTTTTCGGCAGAGATTGTTGTGGCTGATCCGGTAAAGCTTGATTTTTTTGCAGTTCCGTATGCAACCACCATCACCTCCTCGATTTCTTGAGTATCGGATTCCAGTACAACATCAATTGTTTTACGTCCTCCAATCTCAACCTCTTGAGAACGCATACCAACGAAAGAGTACACCAAAACTGTGGCAGTTTGGGGGACTGACAAAGCATACTTCCCGTCAATATCGGTTGAAGTACCAATGGTGGTTCCCTTCACCATTACTGACACCCCTGGTATGGGCATCCCATCCTCGGCACTGGTTACAGTACCGGTTACCTGCACTGTTTGCGCCTGAAGGATGTTTATTCCCACAAACGCTAATAGTGCAAGGAATACGCATAGTCTTTTCATAGATCAAATTTTAGGTTAATAAAAAGAATTAAAAAAAGTTAATGCAATTTCGCGTGCTAATATAGATAGTTAAAATGATTATTCAAACATGTAAGCCAAAAATCATAAACATTTAACAGTATTAATACTGTTTTTTCACGATCAATTCGATTGTCGGTTTTTGTTTGATTTATAACCATGTAATAGCCGTTATAAACAACAACCTAAGAGAGTTAAATGACTATTTTACCATTAACCATATCTAAAATTTCTTTCTCCAGCAGATTGGCCTTTTCTTCCAATTCCTCACCTCCCTTTATATAGTCGCTTACCAAAGTTTTATCCTCTAGCCCCGCTGCATTGATTTTAACGTTCAGAAACGCTCCCATAACGCCCGAGCGTGCTGCAAGAGCCCCAACTCCGGCATCGGAAACGGAGTTGGGGTTCCCGATTTCGGCCATGGCCTTCATCACCTCCATGCACTGATAGCAGAGCTGCATCACTTTAAAGGGAACCTCAATGGCATACAGGGTAGCCTCATGGATGGCCTGTTTGCGAATCGCCTTCTCCTCATCGGTTGATTTGGGTAGCCCAAAGGCATCCATGATGCGGTTGAAAGCGTTGGTATCCTCGTCAATAAGCTTAACCAGCTGATCCTGGTAAGCCTTTCCCTTTTCGGCCCACTCCGAGAATTCCTCCCATCTGTCGTCCCAGCCTGCCTTGTGCGAGGATAGGTTGGCCACCATTGTCCCCAGCGCAACCCCCATGGCTCCCATGGCTGCCGACACGGAACCTCCGCCCGGTGCGGGCGACTCCGAAGCCGTCTCCTCGATAAAGCCTTTCAAGGACATATCAACCAGTTGCTTCTTCTTGTCATCCTCCAAAATATACTCAATGATCTTCTTCTTAGGGTCGAAGGTGTAAAGCTCATCAAGGCCTAACGATTTAACCGCAATCTTAATGATTTCGGCATCGGAGATACCGGTGGAGCGGCTCTGTTTGCGCAAAAAGTACCTTCCAGCGTCGAGCATTGCCTGCAGCGGAATAACGCCAACCAACTCCGAGCCGGTAACCCGCAAACCCCTCTCCTGGGCCTTTTTGCATACCTCTTCAAAAGCTACATGTACGGGAGTCACCGTTATGTCGGTTAAGTTTATGGAAATCTGAGCAATGCCATACTCATCTATGAACCAGCCAATGGCCTTACAGGCTTTCAAGGAACCGGGTATCCAAATCTCATTCCCCTTATCGTCAACGGCTATCTTACCGGTTATGGGGTTGCCAATGCGCTGTGGGCGCCCCTTCTCACGGATATCAAATGCCACGGCATTTGCCCTTCGGGTTGAAGTGGTATTCAGGTTGATATTGTA
>JAKQEF010000180.1 GCA_029558675.1 Bacteroidota bacterium
GAATTGGCATCTATGCTAAAATCCACAATGTTGCCGTGCTCAGCTTCGTCGCTAATATCAAAAGCAAACCAAATGTAGTTGTTCCCTGTTTTCAAATTGAAAGAGGGCGAAAAGGTAATTTCATTCCCGTTGATGCTGATATCCGTTGTAATCTTGGTTTTAACCGAAAAGGTTGAGTCGCGAGTGTGATACAAACTTATCTGGTCAATATCTTCTATATTGGTTCCGGTATAGTTTATTTTAATTGAGTTGATGGGTATGTCCAAATGGTTCCCCGTAACGAGAATAAGTAGATTGCCAAAAATGTTGATAGTTGATCCTGAGGGCAATGCGGAGGTTTTTTGCACTACGCTAAACGATTCCACTTTGCGGTCAATCCTACCTCTCTCTTCAATTTTCACATCATCGATGCACACTCCCCAGCCCCAATTCGATTTGCCCTCGAAGGCAAGCTGGCAAGTTTCTGTTTTTGCATCATCGGGCAGCAATATTTCTCTCAACTCCCAGTTTGACGTTGTCTGCGTGTAATGGTCAAGTAGTACCCAACCCGAACTGCTAGTCCTACGGTAATATACCTTTAGCTCGTCGGTTGCACCTGCCCATGAGTCTTGGGCATGCCAAAAGGTTAAGGTGGGTTTAATGGTTGGAGCACCATTAGGAACCAGGTTGATGTTAGGAGTTACTAATTTTCGGGTTGGGCCAATGCTTTGGTCTTGAAAAAGAGCGTTATACTGACCAGAGTGGGCCATGGGAGGATGCCGGAAAGTAGGGGCACTCGGTGGCGCATATCCACCGTTTTCGAAGCGCCAGGTGCGGCTACCATACACAAAGAGCTGAGTCCATCCCGAAGGAATAGCTCCGGCGTTCTCAAATCCTTCGTAAAACAATATTTCAAACTCCTGACCCCTGGCAGCTTGAATGTTCAGAATAAGTGACGCGCTGAGTACCAAGCCATACCAACGCGCAAGGTTAACTATATTCATGGTAGTATTATTTAGTTTCTATACAAATATCCGTAAAAAGGATTGAAAAGGCAAGGTGTTGCCGAATATTTTGATAGTTATAGAAAAAAAAAGATAATGATTTGTGACAGTTGACCGGTAAATTATAGGCTGTCGTTTACATACATTGAGAGTTATAACAATGGATCAGATTCAATACACGGCCCATGGTGCATATTGTGACACCATAGACAAATAAAAAAGTTTCTGTTTTTATAGGAGGGATCTATATGTACTATTCCTCTTCAAGAATTGTTACTTTGCAACAAAGCGCAATCCCACTATCCCACCGATTATCATCATTATAAAAAATAGTTTGAGCAATTCTCTCGATTCATTAAAAAGGAATATCCCAAGTATGGCTGTTCCTACCGCCCCAATACCGGTCCACACGGCGTATGTCGATCCGACAGGAAGGGACTTTAGAGAAACTGCCAATAGCCAAACGCTAATGGCCATTGACACACCCGTAGCTATGGATGGCCAAAGTTTTGTAAAACCATCGGAGTATTTCAGGCCAATAGCCCATCCTGTTTCAAATAGCCCTGCAATGATCAGAATAAGCCATGCGCTTGTTGGTTTCATTTAGTTTTTAACTGTAAGTGTTACATTTTTAATTGGGTAATGCCAATTTTTTGATTTATCAAAAAGGATTCGAGGTGCAAATATGCCAAATTTCTTAACTTTGTCAGCCGTTTTTACTGATAAACTTTTTTTTAGCAATGGAAATCCCAACGAAGTATAATCCAGCCCTGGTTGAGGACAAATGGTATAAATACTGGCTCGACAACAACCTTTTCCGATCAGTTCCCGACCATCGGGAGCCGTACTGCATAGTGATTCCCCCACCCAATGTCACAGGAGTGTTGCATATGGGTCACATGCTCAACAATACCATTCAGGATGTGCTCATCCGCCGTGCCCGCATGCAGGGGAAGAATACCTGTTGGGTTCCGGGAACTGACCATGCATCCATTGCCACTGAGGCCAAGGTTGTGGCCAAGTTGAAGGCTGAGGGGATTGATAAAAACAAGCTCACCCGCGACGAGTTCCTTGCACATGTCTGGGAGTGGAAGGAGAAGCATGGCGGCATCATACTCGAACAGCTGAAGAAAATGGGTGCTGCATGCGATTGGGAGCGCACGGCCTTTACCATGGATGATAAGCTGTCGGCAAGCGTTATCCACGTTTTTGTTGATTTATACAATAAGGGGCAAATCTACCGTGGCGTGCGGATGGTTAACTGGGATCCCCAGGCCAAAACTGCCGTTTCGGACGAGGAGGTGATCTACCGCGAGGTGAAAAGCAAGCTTTATCACCTTAAATACCCAATGGATGGCGAGGATGGCTTTGTGGTGATTGCCACCACCCGCCCCGAAACCATTCTTGGTGATACTGCCCTGTGCGTCAATCCCAAAGATCCACGCTACACCCATTTAAAGGGGAAGCGGGTGTTGGTGCCACTCATCAATCGCAGCGTTCCCATTATTTACGATGAATACGTTGACATGGAGTTTGGGACGGGAGCGCTGAAGGTTACCCCTGCACACGATATCAACGACTACATGCTGGGTGACAAGCATAACCTTGAGTCCGTTGATATTTTCAACGACGACGGCACCATGAGCCCAGCAGCTCAGCTCTACATCGGTATGGACAGGTTTGAGGTGAGGAAAGCCATTGTGAAGGATTTGGAAGCCGCAGGGCACATTGCCAAAATTGAGGATTACACAAACAAGGTTGGCTACAGCGAGCGCACCGATGCAGTTATTGAGCCAAAGCTCTCCATGCAGTGGTTTCTTAAAATGCAGGAAATTTCCAAACCCGCTTTGGAAGCAGTGCTCAATGGCGAAATCAAGCTGCACCCCCACAAGTACATCAACACCTATCGGCATTGGATGGAGAATGTGAAGGACTGGTGTCTTTCGCGCCAGCTATGGTGGGGGCACCGCATCCCGGCATGGTATCTCCCCGATGGAGGATTTGTGGTGGCCGAAAACGGGGAGGAGGCACTGAAGCTAGCCCGGGAAAAAACGGGCAACCGGCAGCTTACTCTCGATCAGCTTAAGCAGGATGAGGATGTGTTAGACACGTGGTTCAGCTCGTGGCTGTGGCCCATTTCGGTATTCGACGGAATTAAAAACCCTGAAAACCCGGATATCCAATACTACTACCCAGCCAACGAATTGGTTACCGCTCCCGATATTCTTTTCTTCTGGGTAGCGCGCATGATCATTGCCGGATATGAATACACCGGAAAAAGGCCATTCAACAGCGTTTACCTCACAGGTATGGTTCGCGATTCGCAGCGTCGCAAGATGAGCAAGCAGTTGGGCAACAGCCCCGATCCGCTTGACCTGATGGCCAAGTATGGTGCTGACGGAATGCGCGTGGGCATGTTGCTATGCTCACCCGCAGGAAACGACCTGCTTTTTGACGAGAGCCTTCCCGAGCAGGGTAGGAATTTCTGCAATAAAATCTGGAACGCATTCCGACTGGTGCAAGGCTGGACAGTTGACGACTCCATCGCTCAGCCCTTGGTGGCCAAAGCATCCATTGAGTGGTTCGAAAATGTGCTGAGCAAGGCCATTGCGCAGCTGAATGCAGACTTTGACAAGTATCGCATATCCGATGCATTGATGAATGTCTATAAGCTCTTTTGGGACGAATTCTCATCATGGCTCCTCGAAATGGTTAAACCCGCATTCCAGCAGCCCATTGATGGGACTACATACCGTGCGGTACTCTCCCTGTTCGAACGGCTCATGGTACTGCTGCACCCCTTTATGCCCTTTATTACCGAGGAACTGTGGCAGCATATATACGAGAGAAAGAGCGGGCAAAGCATTATGAATTGCTCTTTACCCAAGGCAGGAAAATACGATAAGAAACTACTGGAGCAGTTCGAAACTGCCAAAGAAATCATCACCAATGTACGTTCGGTTAGACAGGAAAAAAGCATTCCCAATAAAAATACCGTATCGCTTTTTGTTAAGGGAAGCATCAAATTGAGCGAAGAGTTGGAAAGCGTAATTTCAAAATTGGCCGGACTTGACAAGGTGGAGTACGTAACCGAAAAGATTGATGGGGCCATCAGCTTCATGGTTCAAACCACCGAATTTTTCGTTCCGTTGGCAGGCCTTATCAATGTGGATGAAGAGATTGAAAAGTTGAATAACGAACTCAACTACTACCAAGGCTTTCTTGCCAGTGTATTGAAAAAACTGGGCAACGAAAAGTTTGTCAACGGGGCACCCGAACAAGTGGTAGCCGCCGAACGGAGGAAGCAGGCCGATGCCGAGGCAAAAATTAAAGCTCTTCTGGAGAGGATTAGCGGCTTAGCGAAAGGTTAAGCATTGGTAAACAATATGTGTGAGGGGGTTGACCAACAAAGGGGTACAACCCCCTTTCTATTTTGTTTCAAGTAGAGGAGACTGAATGTTAAACCCGATATTCAAATTTAACCTAGGGGAGAGATTTAAAAATTAGGACGAAATCTTTGAAAAAAGATAAAAAACCTATAAATTGTTCAAAATATTGTTGCCTTTGTGACAAGGAGGGCTGTAGTTTTACTCTCTGAGAACAAGTTGATTAAAAAGTGGCTCTTTAATTTATCACGATTTATGAAAGAGAATATTGTTGCGCTTGTTATCCTGGCATCATCAGTGCTCCTGCTCCTGTTAGCTCTTGTGGCATGGAGAAAAAGTCGCCGTTCTACCGAACAAAAACAGGCAGGCAACGATGTACATGCCGCTCGGGAACTGTTTGAATTGGCCGTATTGGCTGTGGGTCTCGATCCATGGGAGAATAATTTTATTACCGGCGAAAGAACGGGTGGTGAGAAGATATTTTTCGATC
>JAKQEF010000154.1 GCA_029558675.1 Bacteroidota bacterium
GCGTAAGCGCCGATATATCAATTTTGTATTGGCTCACGCCGTTGGCATTCTGCAAAACCAGGGCGGTATTTCCGGCAATATCCATTATGGCTATTTCTGCCTTTTCGATTTGCTCAGAAAATGAAACGGTTATGGTATGGCTGGCGGGATTGGGCGAAATCAGTAGCTTGCCTGCGGCAATGCTGCCCACCCCGGAACCTTCATCAGTAAAGTAGGCCTTGGCTTGAATATCTTCAACTACCTCAATCTGCACTTCAGGCTCACTATACTCCTGCGAGTTGACTACCCATCGGGTGAATGACCATCCCTCATCTGGAGTGGCAATGAGCGTTACCGAAGAGCCTTCTTCATATTGGTGAGTGCCAATTTCGGGCGAAGTGGTACCATTCCCTTCTACCTCAATGGTTAGGTTAAAGTAGGTGGGTTCAGTGTAAGTTACATTGATGTAGCCGGTCTTGGTTAGCACTAAATCTCCATTAATGGTTAGAGAAATATCCTTCTGCCCTTCCGAATCGTATGTAACAGTGTGCGGACCTTCGGTATCGGCAGTGGAGGGGTTGGCCCCTTCGCCAAAGTTCCACAGGAATGAGTTGGCCGTAACACCTTGATTGATATAGGTAAACACAACCTCATCGCCTATTTCAAGCTCGGTTTGGTTGGCCGAAAAATCGAATCCGAGGTCTTGTTCGCCCACTTCAAAGGTATATGTTCCCTGAGGCGCAACCAGGGGTTTGGTTATGGTTTTCTCGTTGTTGTTGGTGGCACTTATGTAGTAATGCACCTTCGAGGCGGGTGGCAGGTACGAAAGAGTGGCTGTGTATTCTTCCCCGTCGGCAGTCATTGGCACTTGATTGAACCCTTCTGATGGGTTCAGGCTCCAGTATAGCGATGCCTCCTGAATACCCGAAGCCGATGAGATATTGGCAGTAAATGTGTAACCCGTGTACGAGTATTCCACCTCATCGTGGATGGGAGCATGGCTGATGAATATGGGGTCATTGGCGGCAATCTCCTTGGTAATGCAGTGGATAGCTCCACTGGCAGGTATCACGTTGCGCATGTTGATTCCCACAATGTTATACCCCGGCATGGCCTCCTGATAAATGCTGAGAGCCTCGCTATCCTGTGCCAATCCGTAAATGGGAACAAGAACTAGGTTGTTTAGTATTAGCGAGTTGGTGTAGGTGAGGTAATCCGACCACTGGTTGGGATACTGTCCATACTCGTCTGGTGGCATGGGTATGCGAACCACGCGGTAAGGGCGACCGTATGGGGTTTGAAAATTGTTTAGAATGTAGTTGAGGTTGGCCTCAATCTGTGGCCCATCGGCCACACCGGTTGGGTATTGACCCACAAGCAGGGTCTCCTCATCCAGTAATTTAATGTGCATATCGATGTGGTGGATACCATCGAATGGCAGCGTTTCCATTTTCACATAAGGCTGAATACCCATATACTTCTTCTGTAAGGTATCGATTTGGCTCTCCGACAGGGAACTGTTCTCCTGCAGTATCAGCTTCGAAGAGAAGCCTTTGCCATCGCCGTCGGCCATGAAATTGCCACCGGTGGCCACAAGGCGGTTTGGCGATTGGGTCATTTGGTATATGGGTACCGATAGGTAGTTGGCCACTGCCGTTGGTACCTGATCGTCGGCAGGACGTGGCCTGTTGTAAACCCAATCCACAAAAGCCAACTCATTGGTTCCATGTAGGTAAATGCTCTGTGGCCCATAGTCGCGCACCCAAACGGAGTTGTAATCAGCAACGATAAATTCGATATTCTCAGAATTCACACCGCCTTGCGAAAGGTAGTTCTGTACGTACGATGGGTTGTCGCAAACAATGTAAACCGTGGCTACCTCCTTGGCGTGGCGCACAATTTCACGTAGATTGCTCTCATACGATGCCCACGTAACAATTACACCCTGCGCTTCATCCCATTCGGAGGGAGTGCGGGGTATTTCGCTTGGCGGAGCAGTTCCCCTGTCAGCGGGGTAATTCTTCAGGTAATCATTCCAGATCATCCTTTCGGCCTCGGTCATGCCTCTGGGTAGTGGTTCTTGTCCTGAAACAAAAAATATGTTGAAAATCAGAATAGTAAGAAGAAAAAATCGATTCATTGCCTAATGTTTTGATGTATCAAAGGAAACCGCAAAGGTAAAAACCTCGCATTTAAAATGCGAATAGTTTTTTTGTTTTTTAAAAAGGCAGATTAATGGAAGTCAATATCAGTTTGAGGCCTTAATCCTATATGTGCCCTCAACAATGCAGCGATTCTGATACTTGGTTACAAGCTCTGCCCGGATTAGTACAGTGTTGTCAATGGAACTTCCCTTGGGAAGTTTTACAACAAGTTTCCCCACCCCATCCTCGGTTTGAAGAGGGACGTAGTCCATTCGATCTTCGTGAAGCTGTACGGCTTGCGAAAATTTCACATTTTTTTGTCCTGTTGACACCCTTGCTTCCAAAGTAACGGAAAGGTCGTTCGAAATTTTTGCCTTTTTCAACGAAAACTCTATGTGAGGCGAATCCAAAAGTACCCCTTTCGGGTTATATTCCTTGAGCCCGGGTTGGAGTTTATTGTTTAGGTATGGCGTGATACTTTGAATATTACCGTTCTTGTGATATTTAACCACATCGCCTTCAATCTTCCCTTTCACCCTTAGGGTAATCGAGTATAGTTTTCCGTCAGGGTAGTAAACCTTCACGTTGCCATGAACATATCCGCTATCGTATGGAGTCTCTTTGCGTAGAGTGCCGCTCTCGTAGTATTCCAGTTTTGTGCCATGAACTTTGCCATCAAAGTATGGAATAACCTCAAATACTTTCCCGTTCCTATGGTAAGTCTTTTTGTACTCCACCTTTTTCTCTCCTGTGCCACAGCTAAACAGCAATATACCCACTACCAGCACTATTGCTGTCATAAATCTTGAGTTCATTTTTTTAGAGTATTAGTTATAAACCGAATAACCACTTAACGGCTCCTGGAAATTCTCTTGCCCAAAACCATTCGCTATGATGCCCGTCGGGTGCAAGTTTAACCACAAGCTCGCTCTCATCGAATCCCGCCTCTCTTAATATCTTTTCGGCACGTTCAATGTTGGGAACAAGGGTTTCGTCCTCCTGCTCACCGCCCAGGATAAATATCTTTTGGGTGCGTTTCTTCTTGAATTTAGCCATCTGCTCAAAAGCCTTTTCGCTCCACCAGAGCGAGGGAGAAAATACGCCTGCTTTCCCGAATACCTCCGGATATTGCAATGCCATGTAGAGAGCCATTAATCCTCCCAGCGAGCTGCCCATGATGATGGTATTATCCCTGTCGGGATAGGTTCTGTAATGCTTGTCGATGTATGGCTTAAGGTCTTTAACAAAGAACTGGGCAAATTTTGCCCCATCGCCACCCTGCTTCTCGTCGTTGGGCCAGGGAGTTTGTTCATTTATTCGCTCACCCTCGCCATGGTAAACCGCCACCACGATACAGGCGAAATGGCGCGACTGGTATAGGCTGTCCAGTGTCTCGTCGACCCTCCATTCTCCCGCAAACGATGTGGACGCATCGAATACGTTTTGCCCGTCGAACATGTAAATAACAGGATAGGCCTGACGGGATGAGTAGTTGGGAGGGAAGTAAACTCTTACCGAGCGCCGACGCTTGAATTGAGGTATCTCAATGCTGGTGGGGGTGAAAAATACGTTTGGTGAGGCGGTTGAGGCAATTTTTGGTTGCGGGAAAAGGTCTCTCCACCCGTGTACGCTGATCATTATCCGCTCCCCAAGGGTATCGGCATAGTGCCTGTTGGGCACATCTCTACCCAGCGAGTCAACCTCGACAGTGCCCCAGTTGCCTCTGCAAATTTTAAACTTAAACGATTTTGGAACCGAATCGAGGGTGAGCGACAATTCACCATGGGCATTTTCGGCAAATCGGAAAAGGCTATCGCCGGGATTCCAACGGTTTAAACTGCCGGCTAGGAAGAAATGCGAATCTTCGGGGGTATTGGCCGGAATATCCTGAAGGATAAAAGTTACCTGAGCCGAGGTAAAATGCAACGATGCCATTAGCAGCAATAGGGTTGTGAACGCTATCCTCTTCATGCCATTGATTTTGTGGTAAAGTTAATAACTTTCCGTGTGCTTAATCCCTTTTTTGTCAGAATTGATTTAAGGGTTTGATGTATCTATATTTATGGATAATAACCCCTGAAATTTGATTTTGTTAAGCCGGGCTTTAGCCCCATTCTAATGTACAATTATTGATCAAACTCCGCTGCTCTCTGCACCTCAGAATTTTGACTTGGCAATCTTGATGCATCGGGATTGGGAATCGGAGCAGAAAAAATATTGTTGGTTTTTTTAAATTAATCACAAACTTTCCAGTGCCCTGTTTTGTCGCTTCCCACACGCACAATACGGCCTTTCTCTTTAAGCTCTTTAATTCTTCTTTTTGCTGTGCTTAAACTTATATTCAAACGCTCGCTAATCTCTGCTGCTGTGATTTTGCTGTTTTGTTTTATCAAATTAAATACAGTGTCATTTACAGTGTCAATTTTCGTTTTTACAGTGTCATGAAAGAGAATGTGCATCTCCCTGTTTTTTAGGGAATAATGCGTGCCAAGCAATAAATTTGACAGGAATCGGATAAGATACTCATCTGTTTTGTGAACGCCTTTGGACAAATCTTCGAAATTGGCTCGCACCAATGCATTGCGGAAGTACCAAGAATGCTCGGCAAATAAATCATTGTTCACTTCCTTAAAACCAAGTTTTCGTAGATATTTAATCAGAAAAATGGCCGTCGTTCGTGTGTTGCCTTCACCAAAAATGTGGATTTGCCACAAATTACTTATGAAATGTGCTATATGCTCAATGATGCCTTGTAGGTTTAAACCCCTATAATTAAATTGTTTTTCTTGTTCAAAATCGTATTCCAGGGTGGCTTTCGAATTTAGGGCACCGGCATATAATACCGTTTCGCCGTTAAGTACCCATTCTGGTTTTGAAATATTATAATCACGGATACTACCTGCATGACTATATATGCCTTGGAACAACCTGCGATGAATTGTAAGGTATTCAATGGGCGAAAACGTAAATGTTTGCTCACCCAAAATTTCGGCAATTCGGGCTGAAACCTTGTCGGCCTCTTCGGTGCGGTTCCCGGCTTCTTTTATGGGGTGCTGTTCGTAATAGCTGTCTATTCTTATTTTTACCTCCTCAATGGATATATCACCCTCAATATTTTGCTTGGCAGTAGCAATCAAATAGTCCGAGGGCTTAAGTCCGTCAACCTGTTGTAGGCCTATGGCAGTTTTCCATACTTTTGCCTTTTCTGCCTTGTTTGGTTCGCCTTGCCGTAAATATTCTTCAAAATCACCCATGGTTATTACTCAATTTGAACATGGTTCAGTTTTTCTTCGGTATAACTGTCAAAGGTAAGATTTTTAATCTTTTATCCTACTGTTCAAGAAAGTAGTATTAACCCAAAAACCAAGGGGCGTAGCCCTGAAATCTTAAGTATCTGCAATCGGCCCAACCATTTAACAAAAAAGATTGTATATTAGTAGTCATAAACCCATTGGGGCGTTAGCCCCAAAATCTTAGTAATAAAACAAACAACCAAAACCAAGGGGCGTAGCCCTGAAATCTTAAGTATCTGCAATCGGCCCAACCATTTAACCAAAAAAGATTGTATATTAGTAGTCATAAACCCATTGGGGCGTTAGCCCCAAAATCTTAGTAGAAAGAAGTATTAATCCTAAAATCAAGGGGCGTAGCCCTGAAATCTTAAGTATCTGCAATCGGCCCAACCATTTAACCAAAAAAGATTGTATATTAGTAGTCATAAACCCATTGGGGCGTTAGCTCCAAAATCTTAGTAGAAAGAAGTATTAATCCTAAAATCAAGGGGCGTAGCCCTGACATCTTAAAATGGCAAATACCTACACCCGGCTATTCACCCAATTCGTTTTCTCTGTTAAGGGAAGGGAAAACCTTATTAAAGAATCATTTAGAGACGAATTGGAAAAGGTGATGTGCGGCATTATCAACAACCATAAATGCAAGGCCTACGCCATTTATTGTAACCCCGACCACACCCATATCTTAATAGGAATGCATCCCGTCATTTCCCCTGCAAAAATTATGGAGCAGGTCAAATCGGGATCATCGAAATGGTTGAACGAAAAAAAATATATCCCGGGGAAATTCTCATGGCAGGACGGTTACGGCGCATTCACCTATTCAAAATCGCAGGTTGACAGGGTGGTGAAATATATTGCTAACCAACGCGAACACCACAAGAAGCTGACGTTCAGGGAGGAATACCTTGCGTTTTTGAAAGAATTCGGTGTTGAATTCGATGGCAAATATTTATTTGAATACTACGAATAGAAATGATTTCAGGGTTAACGCCCCTTATAATCTCACTATTTTCCCTTTTGTTACGAAGATTTCAGGGCAACGCCACTGAAATAATCTCGCTGTGACCCCGACAGGATTAGCTCGCTGCCCGCAGGCGGGCACACAGGCCGCTCGTGATCCTGTCTTTCGATTTTGTGGAGGGTAAAACATTCTAAAAAATAAAAGACCAGCCAAATGACTGGTCCTCGCTGCGACCCCGACAGGATTAGCTCGCTTCCCGCAGGCGGGCGCAAAGGCTGCTCGTGATCCTGTCTTTCGATTTTGTGGAGGGTAAAATATTCTAAAAGGCGGATTCAAGTCACAAATGCAACTTTTGGTTAAATAATAATTTATTCATTACAAATATAGGGTTTTCGTAATCAAATCTTTTTCTGGGTCTCTTGTTTAGCCTAGCTTCCACCCGCTTTACCTTTTCGTGTGTGATT
>JAKQEF010000156.1 GCA_029558675.1 Bacteroidota bacterium
CCTGAAGCCGATTAAGCTGGAAGAAAATTTCAGCATAGAATTTTTGGCAAAGCAAACGCCCGGATTTTCAGGGGCCGATATTGCCAACGTTTGCAACGAGGCAGCCCTGATTGCTGCCCGCAAAAGCAAGCTGTTTGTCGAAAAGCAGGATTTTCTCGATGCCATCGACAGGATCATCGGGGGATTGGAGAAAAAGAACAAGATAATTTCCATGGAGGAAAAGCGTACCATTGCTTTCCACGAATCGGGGCACGCCACCGTAAGCTGGCTGCTTGAGCATGCAAACCCCTTGCTGAAGGTATCCATAATACCCAGAGGAAGGGCACTTGGTGCTGCCTGGTACCTCCCCGAAGAGCGACAGCTAACCACCACCGAGCAACTACTGGACGAGATGAGCTCTGCCTTGGGAGGAAGAGCCGCCGAAGAGCTCATGTTTGACAGAATCTCTACGGGAGCCCTCAACGATCTGGAAAAGGTTACCAAGCAGGCATATGCCATGGTGGCATACTTTGGCATGAGCAAGGGCATACCCAATATCAGCTTCTACGACTCGTCGGGACAATCGGAGTACTCGTTCTCAAAACCATATAGCGAAAAAACAGCCGAACTCATTGACAAAGAGGTTAAAACCATAGTGAACGAAGCATATAAAAGAGCGAAGGATATTTTAACCAAGAATAAAAAGGGGTTGATTAAACTTGCAGAGCTGCTGCTCGAAAGTGAAGTAATATTTAGCGAAGATTTGGAGGCTATATTCGGACCCAGAAAATCGCACACGCGGTCGGAAGAGCTGGTGAAGGACATGGAGGAGGGGGAAATTAAAACGGAGGATGCTGATAAGGCGAAAGAGTAGAGGACAAACAACAGGATAAACAGACATTGGTATTGACAGAGGATAATCAACAGTGGGTACTGGTTTTTACGACAAATATCCCGTATCAGGCGGAGATACTCAAACAAATGCTTGAGTCGAACGGGATTGAATCGGTGGTTGTCAATAAGCAGGATACTTCGTATCCCAGCATTGGAGAGGCAGAGCTATACGTTGTCCCCCACAAAGAACAAATGGCATTGAAACTAATAGAAGGATTTGATCATTGAGTACATTTCTTAAAAGACTAATTAGCGGATCCGTTTTTGCCGTCGTGATGATCGGGTCCATTATTTTAGGGCGAATAAGCTTTTTGCTACTATTCTTGGTCCTGACCCTATCAACTCTAATGGAGTTTTACCGATTTGGCTATAAGGCCAGAATACGTCCGCAGTACCAGTATGCGCTTTTTTTAGGCGGGCTCATCTTCATAACCAACTACCTGTTTGCCATTGGGCGGCTGGGCCCCTATATTTTTTTAGGATTGATACCGTTGATTAGCAGTGTCTTTATAATTGAGCTGTTTCGAAACCACAACCGCCCCATGCACAACATTGCATTCACCCTGCTGGGGTTGATATACGTGGCTTTCCCATTTTCGATGCTCAACTACTTTGCCCTCAGCTATTCCGAGTTTCGCATAGGCTATCAAACCCATATCCTTATCGGATACCTTTTGCTGATGTGGGCCAACGATACCGGGGCATATGCGGTTGGGATGAGCATTGGCCGGAATAGGCTTTTCCCCAAAATCTCTCCAAAAAAATCGTGGGAGGGGCTTATCGGCGGATTCTTTTTTACGGCCCTTGTCGCCTGGATTATCTCGCTATTCTTTACCAATGTGCCGCTAATCCACTGGATGACCATAGGCATGATCACTGCGGTGATGAGCGTGCTGGGCGATTTGGTGGAATCCATGTTCAAGCGCAGCATTGAGCTGAAGGATTCGGGTAAGTTCTTGCCCGGACACGGTGGCCTGCTCGACCGTTTCGATGGACTGTTGCTCTCAGCCCCTGTAGTATTTGTTTACCTTGAAATGATGATGTTAATATAAATTTTAACTCAAACCGAATGGCTATTCATAAAGAGGGCACAAGGATTCTCACGGTTATTTTCATCATACTCTCAGCGGTCTGTTGTTGCGTTTGGCTTTGTTTTGGCAATATCGCCCTTTACATCATTGCAACATTGGCAATGCTCTTCTTCCTGTTTACCCTCTGCTTTTTTCGCAGCCCTAATCGACCCTTAAAATATCGCAGCGAGGATATCCTTTCTCCTGCCGATGGAACAGTAGTGGCCATTGAAGAGGTGGATGAGACAGAATATCTCAAAACCCGATGCATACAGATTTCCGTTTTCATGTCCATATGGAATGTCCACATCAACTGGCATCCCGTAAAGGGCACAGTCTCCTATTTCCATTATCACCCCGGAAAATATTTGGTGGCATGGCACCCTAAATCTTCATCGCTCAACGAGAGGACGTCAATTGCGGTTACCCGCGATGATGGCATAACCATCCTATTCAGGCAAATTGCCGGCTTGGTGGCACGCCGTGTGGTTTGCTACGCCGTCGAGGGGGCATCGGTTGAGCAGGGGCAGCAGGTAGGTTTTATTAAGTTTGGATCGAGGGTTGATATTTTTGTTCCCGTTAATTCAGCGGTTAAAGTTAAACTGAACCAAAAGGTTGTGGGGACCCAAACCGTACTGGCACACCTGCCAAACGCGGGCTCTTAATTATAACTATCTACTCTTCGTTTCAAATTTTATTGCCAATTGAGCATTTTGCTCATTCATAATATTTTATATTTATTCATTGCGTTGTTCATGGCTCATTAACGCCATGAAATTTCCCGTTGCTATCTGCATTCAATCGGTACAGATAAAAGGTTATAGGGAGAGCCATGAAAATAAAGTGTCGAAAAGGTTGATATTAATTATTTTTGTTATATTTGATTTTCATTGAAAGGAATATTATTGTCGTTTCTCTCGAAAAGTTAACACTATAGCCAAACTCTAATTATTAACTTAAAGCTTTTACAGAATGAAAAAGAAATTGTTTTTAGTGCTTTTTGTAGCCCTGTGTGTAGTTACAGCGCAGGCTCAAATTGATTTAAAAAAGGTAGGAAGTCAGGTTAAAAAGCAAACTGAGCAGAAGACTCCGGAAAAGAAACCTGCCGAACCGGCAAAGCCCCAAAGTCAGCCTACAGCATCCCCAACACCTGCAGCCGATACCAAACCCGCTGCCATTCCTGAAACAGGTAAAGACGTTTACGTATCGGTGAACACAGGGAGCAATCGCAACGACGGCAGCAAGGACAAACCCTATAAAGATTTACAGAAAGCTGTTGACGAGGCACCGGAGGGAGCCATTATTCACGTTGCCCAGGGCAACTATCTTGGCAAGCTCGATGCAGGATACATTACCATTAAAAAATATGTGTCTATTGTGGGCGGTTATACCGACGATTTCTCCCAGCGCGATCCCATTAAGTACAGGACGACCATTCAGCCGGGACCTGAAGCAGGAGGAACAAATGCCAACTTTGGCCTGTTTCCCATTGATGTTCGTACCAATATCAACGGGAAAATCCTAATTGACGGCATTATCTTCGACAAAGGGTTGATGAATCGTTATGTAGGGCTCAATGCCACCGACGATCGTTTTAAGGCTCCGGAAGGCGTTCTGTCGGGGCATCTCAATCCCCCCGGCAAGCAGATTGGCCAACCCTCCATGGGAGGCCCAAGCACTGTATCGAACCAGCTGCTGCATGGCTACCTCAAAGGGAATTTGATTGTACGCAACTGCGTATTTCTCAACGGAAGCCATTTTGCCATTCAGATTGGGAACGTTGGTGGCCATTTTGAGGTGTACAACAACGTTTTCCTGTCGAACCGTATGGCAGCATGCGAGATTTACAGCATGACCAACAAGCCCGGTGAGGCTACTCTCGATTTCCACCACAATACCGTGCTCTTTACATGGCGTCGCGATTGGGTTCCCGGCGATAAGGATATGGGCTACGGATTCCGCTACATGACCCGCCTCGATGCCAATGTGTACAACAATATCATTGGCTGTAGCGATTTTTCGGCCCTCGACCGTACGCGTATTGACTCCGATAAAACCCTTGAGGCACAGCGCAAAACCTCGGCCAACCACAACCTGTTCTTTGGCAATATTGAGGCCGACCTTACCTTGCCATCGGGCGGAGGAAAATTCATGAGGATATTTGCCAAGCAGTTTGAGGATGTTGACCAATTGGCGGAAGCCGATGGTAACAGGGAGATGAGCGAAGCCGAAATAAAAACCCTTACCAAAGCCATTGATGCTGCCTACCTAAAGGCATTC
>JAKQEF010000162.1 GCA_029558675.1 Bacteroidota bacterium
TAATGCCGTTAAGGTGGCGAATCAGGGATACGACAAGAATGGAATAATTATTTATCGCTACACCCAGGACGAGTTTTTGGCTTTCGATGCAACCTGCCCTCAGCATATTGGCAATAGCACTTCTGTGGATCTCGACGATAATGGTGCAGCAGGCACCGCCACATGCCCGCATTGCAAAGCCATTTACCGGTTTATGAACCTTGGCTACCCCGATAAAGGCTATCCCCTTAAACGGTATTCCGTAACTGTATCGGGGAGAATTCTTAGGATTACAAATTAGTTAATGCCTGTCGGCATGGCTAAATATCCCTGATAAGGATATTTTCAGGTAGTTCCGATATTTTTCCCATGAACACTTTGTGGATGCCCACAATCCTGTCCAGCTGAGGGTTGTTGAGTTTGATTTCGGTTCCGCTTTGCTCAATGGCATTATACACATAGGCAATGGTTAACTTGTCAACGCAGGTAGCAGGTTGAAAACCGTAGGTTTTGGGCTGGACAGTAATGGTTTGGGTAAGGATGTTGCATTCAACCAGGCTTTGAAGCAATTCGCGCACCAGACGGATGGGGATTTTGAGCTCCTTCGACAGCTCTCCCGATGACAATGGCTTGTCTCCCGCAATGAACTGTTTGATTATTCTGTTCAGAATAATTATAACCATGGCTTTTCGCGAGTTGTCGCTAATGTTTTCAGACTCCTTTTCAAATTCGTACAGGTTCTGATTTTGGTGTGAGAACGCCAATTCGGCACCGAACAGCACAATCAGCCAGCTGATTTGAAGCCACGCCAAAAATAGTGGCAGCGCGGCAAAACTGCCATAAATGGCGTTGTAGCGCGAAACGCCTACCTGAAAATCAATGTAAATCCATTGGGTGATATTGAAAACCGTTCCTGCCAGAATAGCTGCCACAATCCCCGACTTTACCTTTACTTTGGTGTTGGGCATGGCAATATATATAATCGTTAGCAGGAGCCATGTGAAAAAGTATGGAGAAAAACGGAGAATAAACAGGACGGTGGAGCTGAAGTAGGCCATCCACTCAATCTTATCCGAAAGCCTGGTGAGCTGCGTTGAGATAAACACATTGGCCCCGCTGGCAGCAATGAGCAGAATGGGAGCAATCAGCATTAATGCCAGGTAGTCGCTGAGTTTGCGTGAGAAAGGACGTGTCTTTTTTATATTCCAGATATCGTTCAGTGAGCGTTCGATGTGGTTGAACACTTTGAAAACCGAGTAGAATAGTATCACAATTCCAATCCCTGCAAGGATGCCTCCGCCTGTTCTCTGCAGCAACGAGTTGGAGAAATCGATAAGTTGTGTCACAATTTCCCCCTGGGCCTGAAAGCTCTGTCTTAGTTGAACCTCCAGATATTTATCCATTCCAAAACCCTTGGCAATACCAAAGGCCATGGCCAGAATGGGTACAATGGACATAAGGCTGAAATAGGTTAATGCCGATGCGCGCAGCAATACCCTATCCTCCACAAAGCCACGGTAGGCAAGGAGAAGGACCCTAAGGATTCTTATCATCCTTGCCCTGAGCGGAGGGAAATCATTAAGGTTTAAACTCCAAATATCCTGAGTAACAAAGGCTTGAATTTTTTTGAAAATCATTATGGGGCTTTTCCTTTTTTCTCCTGATGTTTTCATGGCTTCAAAACTTATTCGCGTTAATGTTTTTATCATGTACCCTGTAAATATCGGTAAATGCACCCCGACGTTACGAAGGGATAGCGTTGAAACCCCTTGTCGTGGTAATCACTTAAGTGAGCAAAACCGTTAGGTAAAGGTATTAATTTATTGCAAAGTTCATATCAGCTAATAGGTAATCAGCAGTCAATGGATACAAAAAGGATACTGCCCATTTCCCCTACCGGTTTTGGATTGGGATAAATAGAGTACTTTAGCCAAAAAAACGAATTGGGCTACTTTTCAAAAAAATGGGTTGTTGCCTTTAGGATTGTTTTTGCCATTGCAGCGTACGGTTTTATCTTCATTAAGCTTTACCGGCAGGGCGTAACAGGGATTTTGGAAGATTTTAACGGCATTGCATTCTCCCGAAACTTGGGCTGCCTGTTGATGGCCATAGTTTTGATGCCCCTGTCGTGGATTGTGGAAGCCTTTAAATGGCAAAGGGCGTTGATGGAAGTGGAGGAAGTGGGTATTTTCAGAGCTCTGAAATCGGTTTGGTATGGGGTGGCAGCAGGATTGCTGACCCCCAACAGAACGGGCGACCCTTTTGGTCGCATGGTATTTATCAGCCCCCACAAGAGGGGCAAGGCCATTGTTCTGGGAATTTGGTGTGGAATTAGCCAGCTGCTGGCAACCCTCCTTTTTGGATTCGTGGGGCTTTTCTATTGGCTTGGGATGGACCATTCCGGCGTGGACGTACCCTTTGGTAATACCATTTATACTATCCTCTTTATCGTTGCATTGGTCGTTGCCATCTTGGTTTTTATGCAAGTTGGGAGTATCTCAAGGGTTTTGCAAAGATTGGCCCCGGTTAAAAAGCTGCTGGCGGGCGAATCGCTTGAAATCACCGTTAAGCCTTGGAAATCATTGGAAATATTGATGCTTAGCTTGGTAAGGTACACCATTTTCTCAACCCAATTTGTTCTCCTGCTAAAATATTTTGGTGTTAATGGCGATACAGCGCATCTCTACGCAGGTGTTTTCCTTTCCTACCTGTTTGCCGGCGTGGTTCCCTCGTTTGCCGTTACCGAGGTGGTGGTCAGGTCGGGATTTGCGGTTGCTTTAATAGGCCTAATCGACCCCAATACTGTGGCAATTGTTGCATCAACCATACTGCTATGGGGCTTAAACGTTGCGCTTCCAACCCTGATAGCGGTTTGGTTTCCGTGGTATAACAAAGAGGGGGTTAGGGAAAAGTAGCTACTTTTTACGCTCCTTGTTGTGGGGGTCCCAGTAGCAGCCGGGCCCTTTGTAGGGCAATCGCTTGAAGCGCTCGGAACAACCCAACAGCAGGTGAATGCCAAAGCGCACGTTGCCTGTTTGGACTTTGTGTGGGATGAAAAATGCCGGTATATTGTCGGAGATTACATGGAAGCCCATGTTTTGGAAACCAAATCCCAGCCCTATGCCCAGATTGTTGAACGAACCGTTCATGATGGAGTAGCTGAGGCTGCCCGTAAAATATTTCAAATGCATGGTATTAATCGAAAGGGTGAGCGAGGGCACCGGCCGACGGGGATAGAACTCGGTTCGCATCAGTACGCCTGCATTGAGATTGGGGTGTAATTCGTATGTGGCACCCACATTCACAATGGTGGGCAGCATGGTGAGGTATGTGCCTTGGGAGTGCCTTACAGGAAGTTGGTTGTTAAGCGAGTCGCGCACCATCTCAAGAAATTCACCGGGGTTGAGGATATCGTCAACGGTAATGCCATTGAATGCCAGCGAACCGTTGTTTTTGAATATGTGCGTGTCCGAACGCCACGCAATAAATCCAAAATCGAGGATGGAAGCCGACCAGGTGAGGGCATCAGCCACATAAACAAGCCCATAGTCGATGGCAAACCCCGGGTTGTTGGGATTCATCAGGTACTGAGTGGGATTAATTTCTGCCAAGCTGATATTTTCAATGTCAATTCTGTTTGAATGGCCCGGCACCTCCAGGGGGAGTGAGGTGTTGATTTGGTACGACCATTCCGAAAGCAAATCGTAGGTATGCCGGTCAGTCATCAAGCTGATTGCACCATGGCGGGTGGTGAGGTTCGCCTTACCAAACAGAAGTTTAGCCCTAAGACCCCACAAAAAGTACGATTCGAAATCCTGTGCAATTCCCAGGGAATACTCACGGTAATGGATGCCATAGGCTCCAAGCCCCTTTGTAAACATTTTCTCGCCAACTATGTCATCGTTGCCGTAAACCGCTAAGTTGACAATGCTTCGGGGGTAAAAAACTTTCGCATCGGCCTTTTCGGCTATATTGAAAAAGTAGTAGAAATCTTTTCTCTTGTAACCCAAAGAGATAAGATTGAGGTGCAGTTCCGATGTTAAATAGTCAATGGAATGAAGTTTTCGGGCAATGGCTTCACCATCAATGTATTCTTCGTTGCGAGAGAGGTCGTTATACGAAACACCCGTTGAACTGACATTCGCATACAATGACGATAGGGCGGGAAGCCCTATGAACCATTTGCATTTGGGCTGTATGGCAGGGTTTACGTAAGCCGATTGGGGCAACTCGTGCATGAGAAACAGGGTGCGACTTTGCTGTGCCATGGCGGGGATGAACGACATTAAAGCAAGCCCTATGGAAAAACCAACAATATGCCGCTTTGCCATCATAGGTCGAATATATAGTCAATCCCTATGCGCGCTCCAATTTTTACCGACAGGGAATAATCTTTATAGTAATCGAAATGTTCGGGAGATACCCCCATGTTCGATATTCTGCTGTGCAGAACTGCCCGTGTGGCAGGTTTTAGCTTTTCTATTCGGCCGGGCTCGTAAATAATGCTGGTTGTGGAAAAACCTCTCTTAATAACCTTACCATCATCCGGATTGGCTATCCCGTTAACTATTTGAAACATATTGGGATAAAACAGGGAATCAACTTGATACAGATTATCGTCAATGAAGTAAACCTGAAGTTCGGCATACGATGGAAAGTCGTTCCACAGGGCTATTTTGAATTCGAGGAATGTTATGACCTCCACAGTATCCTGTATATCCGATAAAGCTAGGGACAGGGTGTCGATGAGGTATATGGTGTCGAAATCAGCCAGATCAATGGTGTCCAAATCAAATTGAGGGTAGCCCAGCAGTACCAATGAGTTCTCAATGTTTAAATCGGCGTTAATCAGGGGGATGGCAATGGTTGGTCTCAGTCGAATGCTCTCGGGCAATGGCTTTTCAAACTCACCAATGCAGGAATGGATGATAGTGCCTAACAAAAGTATCAACGATATCCTGAAAATCTTGCCCGGCATAGGAGTATGTTTTTGACAATGGCAAGGTAAAAAAAAATAGGCACAAATTGCCTGTGTCAAAAAAATAAGTACCGATTAGAATGTATAGAAATGGAAAAACCCGGCTTTCCACCGGGTTTGTGCGGATAGAGGGACTCGAACCCCCACGCCTTTCGGCACTAGATCCTAAGTCTAGCGCGGCTACCAATTACGCCATATCCGCAATGGCGGTGCAAAAGTATAACTTTTTTTGTTTTCACCAAAAACATTTTTTTCTTTAGGGTTTTTATGCTTTAATAAAAGCAACGGAATTACTATCTTGCATAAAAAATTTCATGAACTTTTTGGCCCACCTGTACCTTTCTGGCGATGATGTTGATATCAGGATGGGAAATTTTATCGGAGATTTTGTTAAGGGGCGATACCAGAGTCGCTATAACGACGGGGTGCAGAAGGGAATTTTTCTGCATCGCGATATCGACTATTTCACCGATAATCATCGGGCTACCTATGAGGTTAGATTGCTGTTCAGGGAAGGATACCGTAAGTATGCCGGTGTGGTAGTGGATGTTTTTTACGACCATTTTCTGGCACGCTACTGGAATTCCTTTTCGCCATACCCGTTGAAAGGTTTTACCCGTAAGTTTTACTACCAGATGGTTCAGCGTTACAGGGAGTTGCCTCTTTCTGTCAAACGATTGCTGCCATTCATTATTCAAACCAACAGGTTTTACAGCTACCATACCATCGAGGGCGTTGAGGGGGCGCTCAACATCATGAGCAGGGTAACCTCGCTGCCCGATAAAACCGATTTTGCCATTGCCACGCTTCGAAACAACTACTTGTTCATCAGAAATCAATTCGAGATGTTTTTCCCCGACCTGATTGACTACGTCATTGTGGAGTACGGAATCATCCCCTCGGGGTGGAACGATGGATCAATCCATTCGGGAACTATCGAACTTAAGGAGGATGAAGAGTAGGATGGTGAACGACCAGAGCGACGACCCGCCATAGCTGAAAAAGGGCAGAGGGATACCGATTACGGGGAAAAGCCCGATGGTCATTCCGATGTTCACTCCAACATGAAAAAACAGTATGGCCACTACTCCGTATCCGTAGATACGGGCAAATGATTCGCGTTGCCTTTCGGCAATCATGATCAGGCGAAGCAGGAGGAATACAAACAGCGCAATAACCACGAATGACCCGACAAATCCCCACTCTTCGCCAACGGTACAAAAGATAAAATCTGTACTTTGCTCTGGCACAAAATTATACTTGGTTTGCGTGCCATTTAAAAATCCCTTCCCGGTAAGCCCTCCCGATCCAATGGCAATCTTCGATTGGTTGACGTTGTATCCCCAACCCAATGGATCCGATTCAATTCCAAGCATGTCGTTCACCCTTTCGCGATGGTGGCTGGCCAGCACATTGTTGAAAATGTAATCGACGCTGAAGCTAAACACAGAGGTAATGATAAAAAAGAAGATGATGTAGAGCACGCTACTCAGTTTATGCCTAAAGGCATAGAAAAGGGCGAAGGGTACCCCTATTCCGATGGGAATGAGCAGCAGCTTATAGGGAGAAATGTTTAAATCGAAAAACTCCGATATTCCGAAAAGCAAAACCGATAGCCCAAAAATGGCAAATGAAAAACGTAGGGTGTCACGATATTTTCTGCTAATCAGTGCAAAGAGGATCAAAGAGAGGATCAATAGCCCTGCGAGTATGGTTAATTTGTTGAATAGCAAAACAAGGATGAACAAACCCACAAGGAATACGAAAAAAATTAACACCCACCCGGGCATCCCCTCTCTGTACAGAACCCAGATGAACGCGCTGAAAACCATGGTTGTGCCAATGTCTTTCTGTAGGATAATGAGCAGAACGGGAACTAAAATGACCATCCCAACTTTGGCGTATGATGAGAATTTATTCAACCTGAATCCATAGACACTCATGATTTTTGCCACTGCCAAAGCGGTGGTAAATTTGGCAAACTCAGCCGGCTGGATTCTGAATGAACCCAATTGAATCCACGATTTAGAGGCATTAACTTCAACACCAAACAGTAATACGAGGACTAATATCAGCAGGATAATGAAGTAGAGATAGTTGGCAAAAATGTTAAAAAATCTGGCATCAATGGAGAGTATTACTATGGCAATGAGAATGGCAGTAAGAATCCAAATCAGCTGCATTCCGTATCGTTGCGATATGTCGAAGATGCTCATGTGATCTTCCGAAAAAACCGCAGCGTAAATGTTTAACCAGCCCATGATCATTAGGGCCAGATAAAGCAGAACGGTGGGCCAATCGATCCACTTGAATATTTTGTTACTTCTTCTTGTCATGCCTGTCAAGTAGAATTGCGTCCAACATCCTTTCTTCCAGCCACGTCCTTTTCACTGTGCCGGTCAGGTATTTTTCAATCATCAGGCTGGCAATGGGCGCAGCCCAGGTTGCTCCAAAGCCTGCATTTTCAACATATACGGCTATGGCTATCTGCGGGTCGTATTTCGGGGCAAAGGCGATGAAGACAGAGTGATCCTTCCCGTGGGGGTTTTGCGAGGTTCCTGTTTTGCCACACACTGTAACTCCCGGGATGGCAGCAATACGTGCAGTGCTTCCACTGCCTGGCTCGCCGTTTACGGCCAGATCCATGCCTTCAACGATATAGTTGTACCATACCGAATCGATAGTTGTGTAATGTTTTAGTGAAAATCTTGGCTCTATCTCCGGTTCTCCCTCGATGGATTTAACCAAATGGGGTGTGTAGTAGAAACCACGGTTGGCTATTGAGGTTGCCAGATTGGCCATTTGCAGCGGAGTTGTACCCAACTCGCCCTGCCCTATGGCCAACGAAATGATGGTGAGCGAATTCCACTTGCCTTTACGAAAATACCTGTCGTAGAATTCTATGCTTGGGGTTATACCTGCCAATTCGTTGGGCTGGTCAATATTCAACTTTTTCCCATAGCCAATTGATTCCACATGATTTTTCCACACGGTGAATCCCTTTTCAGTGCCACCCGCTCCAAATTTGTCAATAATGTTACGGAAAACGTTGCAATAATATGTGTTGCACGATACCTGAATTGACTGGATTAAATCGGTGGGTGAGGGGTGGGAGTGGCATCCAACACCTCGACCAACGCGGTAAGCGCCATCGCAATAGTAGCGGGTTTGAGGGCGTACAACCCCTTCCTGAAGGCCAATTAACGCATTTACAACTTTAAAGGTTGACCCGGGGGGGTAAAGTGCCATAAGCGCACGGTTGAAAAGTGGTTTCAAGGTGTCCTGTTCCAATACCCTGTAGTTGGCAGTGCGCGGGCGACCCACCAGCAGGTTGGGGTCGTAGTTGGGGCTGGTGATCATGGCCAGCACCTCGCCACTGCCCGGCTCCAGGGCAACAATGCTCCCGATTTTGTTTTGCATCAACCGTTCGCCGTACTCCTGAAGGTCGGCATCAATGGTGCAGGTCAAATTTTTCCCCAGAATGGCTGTGGTATCGTACTTCCCATCGGCATAGGATCCTTTTATGCGGTTATGCACATCGACAACAAAAACATTAACCCCTTTCTTTCCCCTTAGTTCAACCTCATAGCTGCGCTCTAAACCGCTTATGCCAATATAGTCTCCCATTCTGTAGTAGGGTTGTTCGCGAATTATCCTATCGTCAACTTCTCCCACATAACCCAGAAGATGCGAGGCGATACTTCTCGGGTAAGCCCTTAGTGTTCGGGGTTGAACGTAAAACCCGGGGTATTTGAACAGTTTTTCCTGTAAAACGGCATAGTCCTCAGCCGAAAGCTGTTTAAGCAGAATGGAAGGTTTAAAAGTGGAGTGTTGCTTAGCTTCCAGCAGACTTGCATCGAACTGCTCGCGTGTAATTCCCAGTATAGTAATTAGCTCAGTGGTATCAAAGGTCTGTACCTGACGGGGGATTACCATCAAATCGTAGGTAGCCTGATTGTAAACAAGCAGTTCGCCATTCCTGTCGAATATTAACCCTCTGGCAGGGTACTGAGTTATCTGTCTAAGCACATTGTTGCTTGCCGATAATTTATAGGAGTGGTCAACGACTTGAAGGGTAAAAAGGCGCACCAATATTATGATAAACACCAGTATGATTACTGTTGAAAAAATATTGCGTTTATCAGTACTTACGTTTTGAGACACCTTCGTTGATTATTTCCGATGCGTGAATAGTAACTGCGTTATCAGAATAAATGCCAATGTAGTTAAAGAGCTTAGAATCGTCCTCCAAAGCGTTGCTCCAAGGTTTACGAATGTAAAGCTTTCGATAAGAAAAAGCACAAGGTGATGGGCAACGGTTAAAATGGTGGCATATCGAAAAAACCAGCTGAACCCATATTGCGACATTGAGGGAATGCCCTTATTTTCAATCTCTCCACGTTCGGACAGGTAGTTTAACACGTACGGACGAAGGAAAGCCATTAAAAGCGTTGCCGACGAGTGCACCCCATGGCTATTCATAAATGCGTCAATAGCGAGCCCGGTAAATAATCCTAATAAAAGGAGTAACCAACCGGGCGTGTCGTAGGGTAGAAGCAGGATGAAAAGTATGTAGAAATAGGGGTTGATATATCCGCTCAGCTGGATATTGTTGAACAGGAACAGCTGAAGAAAAATCAGCAGGACGAACAAACCGGAATATTTAATCAATCCATTTTGCATATTGCTCTACTCTTCCTTTTTGTCAAGCATTTCACTCTCCTTCTCGTGTAAATTTTTCACAACCCACACATGGTTAAGCTGTTTGAAATCGCACAGAAGGCTTGCCCTGATGGTATAGAAATTTCCGGCCTTGGTATCGAACGACTTAATGGTTGCCAAATTGATGTTGGGCGGAAAAATGGCTGAAAAGCCACTGGTAATAATCGTGTCGCCCACATTCAACGCAACATGCTGAGGTATTTCGGTGAGCAAAACCTCACGGTAGTCCCTGCCATTCCAAAACAATGAGCCGAAGTAGTGAGAACGTTTTAGCTTGGCTGATACTTTTAACTCCACGTTGAGCAACGATATTACCGTTGAATAGTGTTCGGATACCCCTGCAACAATACCCACAATGCCATTATTGGTCACCACCCCCATCTCCTGTTCCACTCCGTGAAGTTTGCCTACGTTGATGGTTAAAAAGTTGTTCTGCTTGTTGACAGAGTTATTTACAACTCTTGCCGGTATGTAAAGGTAATGTGAATCGGACAGGGTATCATTCTGTGCCAGTTGTAGCCTTTCAAGGTTAATGGACAGCTTGGACAGCTGATTCCGAAGGTCGAGATTCTCCTTTGCCAACTGTTCATTGGTTGCCCTAAGCTTTAAATACTGTCTGCCCCTGTCAATCCGATTGCTGAAATAGCCTTCAATGGTTCGGGTTGCATTTTCGAACTTCGAATGTTGATAGTATGTGTGGTTAGCCAGAATCCATAAGGAAAAACTTTCCAATACAAGGAATAGCAATGCGAAGTGATATTTAACTATAAATCGGATAAGGCTATTCATGATCGGAAAATAAACCGGTTAACGATTGTTGTAAGTCAGTCCCTATCGAACTAAGAATGGGAATCTGTCAACATTCTTCAGGGCAATGCCTGTCCCCCTTGCCACTGCGTGCAACGGATCTTCGGCAACATGGAAGGGTATGTTTATCCTGTCGGTAAATCGCTTGTCGAGGCCTCTTAGTAAAGCGCCACCGCCCGAAAGATAGATGCCTTTCTGAACGATATCGGCATATAACTCGGGAGGAGTTTGCTCGAGAACGCCAAGTATGGCCGTTTCAATTTTCGATATGGATTTATCGAGGCAATGTGCAATTTCTTGGTACGAAACGGGTACCTCAATGGGTAGTGCCGTCATCAGGTTGGGTCCTCTGACTACGTAATCGGCCGGGGGATTTTCCAAATCGGGTAGTGCCGACCCTACGGCGATTTTAACGTCTTCGGCTGTACGATCGCCAATCTTTATGTTGTGCTGCTGTCGCATGTATGCCTGAATATCGGCAGTAAAACCATCGCCTGCAATGCGGATGGACTTATTGCATACTATTCCTCCAAGGGCGATAACGGCTATTTCGGAAGTGCCTCCGCCTATGTCAACCACCATGCTGCCATCGGGGGCTTCCACATCGAGTCCAATGCCCAGCGAAGCGGCCATGGGCTCGTAGATCATATAAACATCGCGACCACCGGCATGTTCGGCCGAGTCGCGGACGGCCCGAAGTTCAACTTCGGTGCTGCCGCTGGGTATGCACACAACCATCCTCAGCGATGGGGAAAAGAATCTATTCTTTGTGTTGATAAGTTTAACCATGCCCCGGATCATCTGCTCAGCCGCATTGAAATCGGCAATTACCCCATCGCGAAGCGGCCTGATGGTCCTGATATTTTCATGAGTCTTCCCGTGCATTTGACGCGCCCTTTCGCCAATGGCGATAAGCTTGCTTGTAGTATGGTCGATAGCTACTATCGAGGGCTCGTCAACAACTATTTTGTCGTTGTATATAATGATGGTGTTGGCTGTTCCAAGGTCAATGGCCAACTCCTGTGTAAGAAAAGAAAAAAGTCCCATGTTTAGTATATTTTGTTTATTCTATTTTATTTGCTTTTCTCAAAAAGGTTTAAGCGGTTATTGTTTAGTGTTTGAAATGCCTTATGCCTGTGAATACCATGGCTATGCCATGATTGTCGCAGTAATCTATTGTCTCTTTATCCCTCACCGATCCGCCCGGCTGAACTACTGCCCCGATACCCGCTTTATGGGCAATTTCAATGGAGTCGGCAAATGGGAAAAAGGCATCCGATGCCATTACTGCACCCTGCAGTGTAAAACCGAAGGTTTTAGCCTTTTCAATGGCATGTTTCAGCGCATCAACCCTCGACGTTTCGCCAACCCCGGTGGCTATCAGTTGCCTGTTCTTGGCCAGTACGATGGCGTTGGATTTGGAGTGTTTCACAATCTTGTTGGCGAATATCAAATCGGTTATCTGTTCGGCGGTTGGCGAAACCCCGGTAACAGGTTTCATGTCATCGGACGATTCGGTTCTATAATCCCTTTGCTGTACAAGAACCCCATTCAGGATACTCCGGAATTGCATTTTGCCAAAAGCAATGCCTTTGTTAACCAGAACAATGCGATTTTTCTTTGAGCAGATGATTTCAAGGGCTTTCCCGTGATAATCCGGAGCGATAACCACTTCAAAAAACAGCTTATCCATCTCCGCTGCTGTCTCTGCATCTATGGGGCGATTTGCAACAATTACCCCTCCGAAAGCCGAAACGGGATCGCCGGCAAGGGCATCAATCCATGCCTGCAGCAAACTCTCGCGGCTGGCCAAGCCGCAGGCGTTGTTATGCTTAAGAATGGCAATGGTGGGTTCATCAAATTCGGAGATCAGGTTCAGAGCGGCATCGATATCCAGCAGATTGTTGTACGATATCTCCTTCCCGTGAAGCTGGTGGAAAAGGGCATGGAAATCGCCATAGAACATCCCCTTTTGATGGGGATTCTCGCCGTAGCGCAATTCCTTCAGCCCCACAATGCTCTGCTTGAAAGCAATGGGCGATGTATCTGCGGCAAAGTAGTTGAAAATGGCTGTATCGTAATGGCTGGTAGTGCTGAATGCCTCAAGAGTATAGGCTTTCCTTTGTTCAAGGGTGGTGTAGCCATTGTTAGATTCCAGTAGGTCGATTACTCCCTGATACTGGGTCCTCGAGGAGACAATCAGAACATCGGAATAATTTTTAGCTGCGGCACGTATCAGAGAGATTCCGCCAATATCAATCTTTTCGATTATCTCATCTTCAGGCGCTCCTGAGGCTACCGTTTCTTCGAAAGGGTATAGATCAACGACAACCAGGTCGATTTCGGGAATGGTGTAATCTTTTAGCTGTTGAATATCGTTTGCGTTGCTACGGCGGGCCAAAATGCCGCCAAAGACCTTGGGGTGGAGTGTTTTTACCCTGCCGCCAAGTAACGAAGGGTAGCCGGTGAGGTCGTCCACAGGGGTTGCCTTTACTCCACAGCTTTCAATGAATTGAAGTGTTCCTCCTGTTGAAAGGATTTTAACATTTAACCTGTCGAGCAGCGCGATTACCTCTTTAAGGCCATCTTTATGGAATACTGAAATTAATGCTGTTTTTACCTGCCTGAGCTCGTTCATTTTGAAAGCAGTATTTGCCGCTTAGCTATTTTAAAAAACCTTACTTTTTTCCGATACAAAAATGGCTAAAAGCTTCCAATTTATCATTCTATTACATATCTAAAATGTTAAAAATATGGAGTTTTTTTAAACTATCTTTACACAGCTGTTTCCAATCGTTATTCGTTTTGATACCGAACCATTTTTCAGCAGTTGACATATGAAGCCTTTTAAACTGGTAGTAATTATTGCCAAGGTGACGCGCGAAAGTTTTGCGTTTGCATACCAATCCATTACGGTTAACAAGATGCGGACTTTCCTGTCGTTGTTAGGGATTACCATTGGCATTTTTGCCATTATCTCCGTTTTTTCTGTACTCGATGCGCTGGAGAAAAATGTCAGGGATAGCCTGCAATCGCTTGGCGATAACGTTTTGTATATTCAAAAATGGCCCTGGTCAATGGGTGGCGAATACCCGTGGTGGAAATACATGAATCGCCCACAGCCCAGCATGGAGGAACTTGAAGAAATCCGTTCGAGGAGTAGTTTGACAAGTGTTGCTATTTTCATTGCTCAGTTTCAGGCCATGGTCAGCCACGGGAAAAATTCGGTTCCCGAAAGTACTGTGATGGCCGTTACAACGCAGTACGAAGAGATGCGTTCATTTGAAATAGAGTCAGGACGCTATTTTTCGTTATACGAATTGAATGCAGGGAAAAATGTGGCTTTGTTAGGCCATGAATTGGCATCTGAACTGTTTGCTGGGATTGATCCCATTGGGCAAAATGTTAAAGTTAGAGGATATAAGGCTGAAGTGATTGGTGTAATAAAGAAAGAGGGGGCTTCAGCCTTAGGGGACGACAGCCACGATAAGGTAGTGTTGGTACCGGTAAGTTTTGCAAAACAGCTGATCAACCTGAAATGGGTGGGACCCTGGATAATGGTTAAACCCGTTGAAAATGTATCCACAACCGAGTTGACCGATGAATTACGTGGCATTCTCCGTTCGTTCCGAAGATTGAAACCCATCGAAGATGATGATTTTTCGATAAACCAGATTGGCCTTCTCAAACAGGGGATAGACAATATTTTTAAATCCATCAATTTGGGCGGTTGGATTATCGGTGGATTCTCCATTCTGGTGGGCGGGTTTGGCATAGCCAACATTATGTTTGTATCGGTTAAAGAGCGAACCAATATGATTGGTATTCAAAAGGCATTGGGAGCCAAAAATTCATTCATCCTTTTGCAGTTTCTCTACGAATCGGTTTTGCTCTCCGTTTTAGGTGGAATTATCGGGCTCCTTGTGGTTTTTATAGGAACGTCGCTGGTGTCGGGCTTCACTGAGTTCAATATTTCATTGACATTGGGAAATATTTTTTTAGGTATAACCATTTCTGCCGTCATAGGGGTTGTGTCGGGGTTTGCCCCTGCATGGTCGGCCTCACAGCTCAACCCCGTTGAGGCTATCAATGCTAAATAACGTGAGGTTTACCTAAGCCACCTTTACGGAATTACACGTGCGCAAGTGCGTTGGAACAGGCACACTCTTTGGCAAGTTTTGGTTGCAGCGTGGCTTGTGTGGCTTGGCTATGTGTGTGGCTGTGAAGCGTTGATATTACTTTGCACTTTCAATGATTTCATTTCTTATTCTGAATATTTGAAACAATTAGAAACGAATTGTGTAAGTATCCTTTGCGTAAGATCCAAAAAATCCGTATCCGTTGCTAATATTGCATAAAACAGGTACAGGGTACTCCCCAAAGGGATCTTCCTCTGAAAACATATTTTGCTGCCTGCTGTACAAGTATTGAACCAAAGGCGAAGAGAGATGGTATAGCATAACTTTTATTTCATCGAGATTACTATTTAATATGAAAATCGACACACCCTCAATAATGCCATTGTTAGATACTTCATCACCAATAACATTATCAAACATATTGGGAGTACCCCACATAAACTCATCTTCATCCCCTGCCAAAATTCTTACAATGTACTGATTTCTTTCAAACGGAATATCAGTAAAGCAATAGTGAACTTTCACCTTGTAGGGGGTTTCTGTTGTCGAAATGTAAGCCGTATCAACGGAAACTATTTGCATAGGGCTGACAGTCGAAGAAATGGCACATGCCATCCCATCTGCTTCTGCTTTAACATGGTATTGGCTACCAACAGTGGGTGAAAACGATGAAGGGGAATTGTACAAATAACCATCATCGGTGTTTAGGTCGAACAGGTATGTCCCATTCTCATAAAGCGAAACCACTCCATTGCTCACCTTGTTGCTGCATTCGTTACACGAATGGGGAACTGTTTTCTGTAAAATCAACCGAACTCCTTCGCCTTGGCAAATAAAGCCATGTAAAACAAGGAAATCCCCCCTATACGGGATAGGCAATTCAGTTTCTATTTCTGAAATATTGCACGAAAAAGTTGTTAATGATAACAACACACAGATAAAAGATTTAAAATGCGATTCCATAGCTAATGGTAGGTATTATTCCAAAAATTGAGGTTAAAACTAATTTGCCACTGGATGGGTTAACATGTGCATATGATGCATTACGACGGTTATATGCATTGTATATACTTAACCGAAAATGCTTTAAACTTCCTTTTTCCGATGTCCACTCGTGAGTTAGCATTACATCCATACGATGGTAGGGAGGTAATCTATAGCCATTTATTGTAGAATAAAGGTTATGCGATTCAAAACTTTCATTGCCTGCAAAATAGCCATCTGTTAGCGTAAATGCCTGCCCCGACATAAACCTGAAGGATGATGAAATCTCCCACCCTTTCTGTATGGTAATGGAACTTGTTAATGTGAGTACATGTCTGTGATCGTAAGTGAAAGGGAATGGTTCCCCTTGGTTTATGTCTCTAAAGCTTCTTTCGCTCCATGAAATTGTGTATGCCAGAGTTCCTCTAACTTTGCCGGAGTTTTTCTCACAGAGAAACTCAACACCATAGGCCTCACCCTGCCCATCAGATGATATCCGATCGTATATATTACCTGTATTCTGTCCCACTCCTGAAAACCTGTACTCTACAAGGTTGTACATCTTTTTGTAAAATCCTTCAATACCATAGTCAAGATGATGACCTGAACCAAAAAATCCTGCTGCAATCTGATGCACTTCCTGAGGCTTGACCCTGTGGCTGGAAAGAATCCATACTTCCTTAGGGTTCCCTTTGAAGTTGCTAAGCAGCAAATGTGTAAACTGATGGTTAAGGGTATAGCTGGTTTTTAGAGAGGTTTTCTCACTCAGCATGGTTTTGTAGGATACCCGAGGATCTAGTTTTATGTATTCGTTTCCCTGATCCATAAAAGTACTAGCCCTTAATCCAATGTTAATTGATGTTTTAACGAATGGCTTATACTCACACTCAACATAGGATGAGATATGGATTGCACGAAAAATAAAATTTTGCCCGTAAGTGGTATCCCTTAAAGTACCCGATGCACTTTTTGCAATCTCCTGTGCGATGTTAGGGGTTGCAGCATAAGCAGAAACATCAACTCCAAACTTGTAGTGCATTTTGGATGAAAAGTAGTAATCTGCACTGCTCTTGACCGATAGGTAGGATATTTTTGCTTGGTCAGACGATTTATTGTGCTCGTCTCTTTCATCCTTATAGATTAATTCGTTGAAAAAAGTGTTACTATACAATGAGTATGCAGCGGATGTGGAGACGAACAAGCTGGATGAATAGTTCCTCCTGCTACCCGCAGAAACAAGAAGGTTATGGTGGTTAAACCCCGAGTTGTTATCTGAACCTTGACTCTTGTTATATGCTGAGTAAAAATCATTTGAGGAGAAGACGTTGAGATACTGCTTCGAATTTTGGGTACGTTGGTGGCTCAACTTCGTATTGATATCGAATGCATTGAGGCTAATCATGCTGATCCCATCGTTTTGGAGCGCTAATTGGTATTCGAGGTCATCAAGGTACTTGATTCGCTTGGGGATGTTAATGACATCGAAGTATGTGGTGCGTGCTGCTACCATGTAAGAGGTTTTGCCTTTGACAATTGGCCCTCCAATGGTGGCACCAGCGGTTAGGGTTCCAATTTCCACTTTATACTCATGTTCCGAACGGCTGCCCTCTCTCATACGTATATCGAGAATAGAGGAAGAGCAGTTACCGTAGCGGGCAGGAAATCCGCCTTTATAGAGGTCGATGTTGCCAATGGCCTCGGTGTTGATGCTCGAAACCAAGCCCAGCGCATGGTTGGTGGTGAATAGCGGTGCATCATCAATTAGGAAGAGGTTCTGTCCCGATGTTCCTCCCCTCACGTAAAGGTGCGAAAAGCCCTCTTTCCCATTGGTAATACCAGGCAGATAGGTAAGGCTTTTAAGTATGTCGGGTACACCAGCAAAGGTGGGGGAAGATTCAATTTTGCTAACCGGGACAGCAATTTTCCCCAGAATGGTTTGCATGTGCAGCTTCTCACGGTATGCAACAACCACCTCCTCCAGCTCATGGGGGTTAAGGTAAATCGTTAGCAGGGTGTCTTTTAAGCTTGATATAGTAACCGTATCGGGCTGGCAACCAACAAAGCCAAATATCAGGGTGGTAGGGCCATTGCTTTTCAGGCTAAAGAACCCCTCGTGGTTGGTATAAGTAATACCCCGATTGTTAAGGTTGATGCAGTAAGCGTATGGGATACCCTCTTCGGAGCCCTTGTATTTCACATACCCATACACATTATGGCTTTGCGCCTGTAAGCTGCCACCGTGTGCCGGAAAGCTGCTAAGAATAGAAATAAAAACTAATCGCTTTAACCTATTCATCACGTTTTGAAAGCCTTATTTTAAAAGAAGCGTACACGTACCATACGTTGTACTTGAAGAATGTATCCGGCTCAATACCTTGTTGCTGAGCCAACCAATATGAATAATCAGCAAATTTTGACAGGTAAATGTGCTTTACATAACCCAGCTCAAGCATATCGAAGAAGGTATAGCTGAGCCCCCAATAAGGGATGAATGTGTACTCTTTAATGTTGTAGAAATATTGTATTTCTTTGTAGGTGTGTTTCAAAAAGAAATTATTAACAGCTCCTGCCTCTAACCCTATCCCCCATTTAGGATTGTACTTCATACCTATGGGAATAGACAAGTAGTAGAACCTGTGTGATTTTTCAACCCACCCTTCCGGAGGATCATCAATAAAAGATTCGTGCAAACCTTTCTTGCAGGAGTATGCTGCAAAACCACTACCTGCTTTAAGGGAGAATTTGCTTGTAATATTCTGGTTTACACCTATCTCATAGATTTGGTAAAAATTGGGAATAAAAGGAACTGCCAATCCTCCATGATGAAGTTTTAATACCTTGACCTCACTTTTCCCTATACCTGCTGTTACGTAAATGGATGTTTGAGGATATGCCTCAGAAATAAGCAGAATAGAAAAAAACACAATTAAAATTTTACGTAATCTTGCCATAGATTTCTTTATTAATAAGATAATAACTTCTAGTAAATTGCTTCCCGAGCAAGGGTTGGTGCAGCCATACGACTTGCAAAAAACCAATCCAACCTGTTGCTCGGAAAGGCAATTGGGTTAGCTAAAACGGACAGTGAACATAGTTGCAGCATATAGCGGCATAAACATTAGATCCTGTCCCTCGTGTCCATGCCTTAAGCCTAGCCTTATGGAACTTGGTGGTTTGGCTTATCGGGTCGTTGTGAACTCGAGGACCAGTGTGTAGCCTTAAGTCGAATATTCTCATCTCTGGGGAGTGCCCATCGGGGACTGTTATGGTATATCCTCTCAAGAATATTGCTAGATCGCAGGTTGGACTGGTACAGCCATGAATGTTAGTACACTGGTAAGTACCCGATTTGCTTAGGCGATCAAAATCAACCTCAAGGTACTGCCAGTAGTGCACCGTTTCATATGTGTACATCTGTCCCCACATATTCAACTTTTTGCCATATATCTGCATGTTTACATGTTGTTGATAGACAACACAACAGGGATCATCATGAACAATCTCAATTTCAATTTTTAACCAAGCCACCACCTTTCGATAGTTCAAATAGTTTTGCCCATTATCTTTCTCATCTGTAATGTAGTGTGTTCCGCATCCTTGGGCTTTCAAGTCAATAGTTTCCACCTGAATTTGGTGACTGACAACGTCTTTATTCGTATTAAAATTGAGTAGGGCAGATTTTAAATCCTCTGCTTGGGTCACCTCAAGTACTTGTGGAAATGCCCTGTGGTACATGTCGTTAATGCAAAAAATTCCATCTATGTTGCCTACCAGCCTATAGTTAGAGCCAATATCAACTAATTCCATCTCGTTATCTCTAATGTAAACCAAATTTGGATTTTCAGCTGCAATCCAATAGTAATCATCTTCTTTCGAAATCTTTTCGACTCTTTCAAGAATTGCATGTTGTTCTGACCAAAATGAAGAAAACCCTATGGACTTTTCCCATTGCCTAAACTCTTTGTAATCTAATTGGATAAGGGAGTCGACCAAATTGAAGTAGGAATCAGCACTTGAAAAGTGTAACACCCCTTCGCAAACCCAGTAAGGAGCATTAAGGACTGCTTGCTCTTCGTTTTCAGTATTCACCATAATATCCTTTTTGCATGCATAGTTAAATACAGCCAATAATATTGTTAAAAGGATAATACTAGATGTTAAAAGTAATGTTTTTCGTTTCATTATTGTATTTTTGTAAGGTTAAACTTAGGTTTAGCCGCCTCACCCCTAAAGTTGATTTTACCATCGTCACTCAACGGGGTGGGGTTTTCTTGTGATTTCTGTTAATTGATGAAACCACACAGGTTCTAGTTAAACAGAACCCAAATCCCCATGCCACTCGAACCCTAGGCTCTTATGGCAATTATTCTTATTTCATAGGCTTTCGTTTTTTTTGTTCTGGTTGATTTATATGCCTTCGCTATTTACACTAAAATGCTAAACAATACGCTAAATCACAACTATTAATTGTTTTGTTATCCTTAAGTTGTTCGTTTGTTTGCACTGTACCCTCAATTGTATGAGTAAAGAACTTATTCAAATTTTTTTCTTTATCGTATTGTTTTCTTTTAGCCATTCAAATTTAGAAACTTGACAAAAACAAGAAAATGAAGTAATGTTGTCCTGATAGATGTGTATTTTTTTACTTGTTGTCAACTCGCTATATGAATACAAAAAACTATACTTATCCAACAACCCTTTGTCGTATATGTATAACTTGTGTGTGATTCATAAGCAAATGTAATAATAGTTTGCTAATAATCAAATAATGACTCATTTTTTTTCACACTCTGTTTAGAAGTATTGGCATATATTGCTGTGGCTTTTGTCGCAGATTGGGTGGAACAGGATCATAATGGTGATCATCTCACTATCAGAGACCGCATACGCACGGTTTCACCACCTTGTGGAAGTATTCTCAGAAAGTATGCGCCCCTCATGGAATTATTTTAAATTATCTATTTATGTATTAGTGCATTAAAGATGCTTAGTCTCCTGTGATTTTCCAAATAAATCTCCTGATTTCTTATGTCGAACGCACGTTAAATAGCTTTCTCTATTTCTCCAATAAAATTTGTCAAATCCACAAAATCAGCAACGCTAAGCTGCTCTGGTCTTTTGTCAAAAAGCGAATGCCCTTGGCTTGGCTTGGAAAGCAGGGACTTAAGTGAATTTCTGAGCGTTTTTCTGCGCTGGTTAAACCCTGCCTTAACAACCTTAACAAACAGTTTCTCATTGCATTCGAGTTTGCTTATGCTGTTTCTGGTCAATCGTATCACTGCCGATTTAACTTTTGGGGGCGGGTGAAATACACCCTCGTTCACTGTGAAAAGGTAGCTGATATGGAAATAGGCTTGTAGCAAAACGCTGAGAATGCCATAGGTTCTCGACCCCGGAGGCTCGCAAATCCTTTGGGCCACCTCGCGTTGAACCATGCACACAACCTCATTGACCAAATGCCTGTTGTCAAAAATTTTGAAAAATATTTGCGAGGAGATGTTGTAGGGGAAATTTCCAACCACAACCATGTTGTTGCTGGCAATTTCAGATAAATTGAGGTTGATAAAATCGGCAAAAAAAAGGTTTTTACCAAGTTCAGGGAAGTTCTCTTTTAAGTACTCAACCGATTCGGCATCTATTTCGACACCATAAAACTTGTCGCCATACCGCTCCAGCAGCAGACCCGTCAGGATACCCGTGCCGGGACCAACTTCAACAATGGCATTGGCATTGCTTGCGGCAATGCTGTTCACTATTTTTAGTGCCACGCCCTTGTCCTTTAGGAAATGCTGACCAAGCCTTTTCTTGGGAGTCACCCTTTTCATACTATTGATTTAACGCTTAGATTACTATGCAAAAGAGCCTTGGAAAGTGGTTAAGCACATCATAAGTACACTTTGATGTTAAAATTTCAAACGCATTTGAATCCTTGCATCGCTGCGAGTTGGCCCATTAATCCTGTCAAGACCGGAACCCAACACATCCTGATTGGCAAAATAGGTTTGGGATATTTTAAACCAAATGTCCACATTTCTTCCCACGGAATACTTAACCAGCAGGTATGCGCTTGTACCCCTCGAGTAGTAAGCGGGAATGGAAAAGTAGTATAGCAAATCGCTCTCGTAAGCGTATATGCGGGTATTCCAAGTGTCAGTTTCGTAAATGGCAAAACGACCCGTAAGTGTAAGTGGACTCTTTTCGGGGCGATAGGAAATATCCTGATAGAACATCAGACCCTTTTCCATGCTCAAATTTTCCTCCTGGTACCACGAAAATTCAATGCGGCTTTTCAGCTGCACTGTTCGCGAGGGGTTGTATGCCATGTGGAAACGTAACCCTTGCGTGGAGTAGGGTACCACCCAATGCACTTGAGCCGAATCTATGGCCTGATTCTTCTCCTTTTGTTTCATGCGGTACCTAATCTGGAAGTTAAAATTTTGGCGTGGGCTATAGGTTGTCTGGATCAGAAAATCCCTGCCCCTTGATGGGGCATTAACGCCAAATCGCAGCCACGACGATGCAAAAAAATCGGCATAGCCGCTCACGTGCCAATGCTTAACTGGCAGCAGGTCGAACCCCGTGTAAATCCCATTTTCGTTGGCAGGACCGGTTGATTCGGACAATGCACCGGTGTAGTACGTGCTGAAATCTTTCTGGTAGCGCCTTCCCAAAATGGAAACCTTCAGCTGCTGATGTACTCTGAACATACCTCCGCCTACAACGCCTGCACCATGGTTGAGCGTACCAGAGGCCTCGCCGAAGAGCATATGATTGCCCAGCGCATAGGTGAAGTCAGCACCAATGTTGGTCCTGTTGTTTAGCGAGGGCTCAAAGTAGCGATAGGGTTGGTTGGGCATGTTGTAAAAGCCATCGAGGTTGACAAACGAGGCGGTGGCACCGACCTTAAGATTTTTCCAGCCGAAAATGATATTCCCTCCGGCAACTAATTCGCTCAGGGTCTTTTTGTTGTTTATTTCGCTGGGCGTACGATGAAGCCCGCTAATGGGTAGAGATGAAAATACCACGCTATCTTCAACTGATGAATCGGAGATGTTGGCATCGATTTTTTTGTACGAGCCGAAGGCTGATATGTCGAAACGGCCAACTTTTACCATTGTGCCAATGCCACGCAAAAACTGATTCTCGTTGGTTGAACTGGATCGGTATAATCCCTTGGCGCGTTTTCTTACCCCCATTGGGTCGGGCGATTTGCCAAACGAGGTGCTGGTCCACAGGGTTAGCCCCTGACCAAAATCGGCATTGAAATCGCCAACTACCAGCGTTCGTATCATGCCGATATCTTTAACCTGTAGGTGAGCAGAGTAGTGATCGAATCCATAGGGATTTGATCCCCTGAAGAACTCCTCGCCGGGATCTTTTTCGCCCACAAAACCGGCCTGAAAACCGCTGCGTGTTTGATATGTATAGCGTGTGTAAAGTCCCAATTTATTGCCTGCATATCGGGTGGCATCGGGATTGCTTGCAGGCGGGGGTTTATACCCTTCAGGA
>JAKQEF010000170.1 GCA_029558675.1 Bacteroidota bacterium
ACGAATTATATTTAAAAAACGTTAAACACTTGCGCGACTACTATGCACTCTCGAAAGTGAACAGGATTCGCGCCGAACTTATAGCGATGTTATGAAAATAGCCGTCTGTATGATGTTCAGGGATGAGGCCGATATTTTGGCTTACTCCCTATCTCGCTGGCAACAGTTGGGCGTTGACCGCTTTTTTCTGTGCGACAACGGCAGCAAAGATGAAAGCGCAACCATAGCGCGCCGCTTTACCGATGAGTTGATGACGGACACTCGCACCAATTGGCCGGGGCAAGAAAATATAAACATCCTCAAAAACAGGGCGCTGGCAACCAACCACGACTGGATATTTCCAGCCGATGCCGATGAGTTCCTCGAACTGCCCGCCGGGTGTAACACCCTCCGCGATTGGCTGTATCAGTACGACCAAACCGGACACGCCTACGGCGAAATGAAGTATCTCAATATCCTACCCAAAGGAGAAACGAACTGGCAAGAGCCACACCGCAAGGTCTTTGGCCGCTTCCGGCAAGCCGATACGATCTCGATGGGCAACCATTTGGTAATGGGGCAAACGCCAACACTTGACAGCATGGGCGCTTATTACAAGCATTACAGTATGCGCTCTTTCCCGCAATTCCGGCAAAAGATGCTGAATTACATGACCGCTTTTGCGGATAGCCCATTTCAGGAACATCCGCACGCACAATCGTACCGAGATTATCAGAGAGAAGGAGAAACGTATTTAGAGAACCTTTGGACAACGCTCACAGGATGCAAGCTATAACGTCAACTATTTTAATTTTCTGGCAGGATATGCCAGCAGAAAATAAGTACAATTCAAAACGAATTGATCTTATTACAACATTGAATTGCCTTTCAATCAAAGGTGAGGCAAGTAAATCAACTGAAAAATATATCGCCTGGGAATTTATGGATTACGTTTCAACGCCTTTATTATGCAGTATTTGCAAAAAAATGGGCGTAAAAAAAGCGATTATAAATAAAGTACTATGGGACAAACTCGATTGATATGCAAGCTATAATACTTACTATCTGCCTGTTTGTGTTCTTTGGGGCGTGGGCATTGGCCTCATGGTTAGAAAAGGACGATAATAGTGAACCGCCTAAATGGTTATAATATGATGAAGTTTAAAGAGAGCGCCCACGCGCACCAGTGGTTAGATGGATTTACAGGGCTTGAAATCGGCGGCGCCGCGCATAATCCGTTTGGCCTACCTACTCGCAATGTAGATAGGCTACCACATACGCACCCAGACTTC
>JAKQEF010000173.1 GCA_029558675.1 Bacteroidota bacterium
TAATGCCGATTTGATAGCCATTAAGGATAGTAAAGCCGGGGATATTGATAAGTACGAAAGGATTATTTTTGGCTGTTCAACCATTGGCAAGGATACATGGCAAACCGATAAGCCCAAGCCCGACTGGGATATTTTCCGCCCCGAAATTGAGAAGATAAACTACAAAAACAAACTATTCGCCCTGTTCGGATTGGGGAATTCCATAACCTATGCGGCAGTCTTTGTCGATTCCATGGGTATTCTGGCAAAGGAAATGCTTAAACATGGTGCAACCATTGTGGGTAGGGTTCCGCGCTGCGAATACACTTTTACCGATTCCGAAGCCTTAATTGACGGCCAGTTTATTGGCCTACCCATTGACGAGGATTTTGAGGCTGATCTTACCGACAGGAGGGTGAAGGAATGGGTTGAAAAGTTGAAAAGTGTTTTCGATTAATTTGATGTTATCATAGCTAATGCAGTGGCTGCCCCTCATGGGCAGCTTTTTTTTTCTGACAACTGCTGTTGCTTTTTGCAATTCGCACCACACGAATATCCTTGCGAAATATCTGCATTGATCATTAGGATGCTAAACATACATTCCCTCTGTTAAAAGTTTAGATTGTTAATCTTTTAATTGATAATCAACTACGTACTGCTTATTCATTCTTTATTTATGAAATCTTTCAGGAATGCATGATAAAAGAAAAAATGTAATAAAAAAACGCATATTAATTTGAAATAAAATAAAATAATGCAAAAAATATTACAAACTGTTATTAAAAATGGTTAATTTGATTTTAATTTATAAAATTTTTTAATAACATTGTAGTTTAAAAAACTAATGGCTAATTTAGAGGGCTGAAAGTGTGAAAAATCACTAAATAACTCATTTATATACGTTCAATCGCCATGAAGGACACTCCCATTCCGTTTGACATAGTGAAGCAAAAGATTGAGGCTTCAAAGTTTTCCAAGGTTGGCAGGGCTACTATCCGCGAAATTGTTCAGCTGGTTAACGAGATAGAGGTTGCAACGAATACCAAATTTGTTCGCATGGAGATGGGCGTTCCCGGGTTGGAGCCCTCTAAGTTGGGTATTGAGGCCGAAGTTGAAGCTCTGCGTAAAGGTGTTGCCCGCATATATCCCATGGTAGATGGCCTGCCTGAGCTGAAAAAAGAGATGGCGCGTTTCGTTAAAAATTTTATGAATATCGATGTCCCTGAAAAGTGCTGCATTCCCACTGTTGGCTCCATGCAGGGTGGAATGGCCGCTTTTTTGCTCACCAACCGTTGCCAAAAGGAGAAGGATACCATTCTGTTTATCGACCCGGGATTTCCCGTCCAAAAACAGCAAGTACGGGTTTTGGGGATGAAGTCCGAGAGTTTTGACGTGTACAACTACCGTGGCGAAAAGCTGAAGGAAAAACTCGAAAGTTATCTCAGCAAAGGGAATATCAGCACGATAATCTATTCTAATCCCAATAATCCTTCGTGGATTTGCTTTACCGAAAAGGAGTTGCAGATTATTGGCCAACTGGCAACTCAATATGATGTAGTGGTTATAGAGGATTTAGCCTATTTTGCCATGGATTTCAGGAAGGATCTCTCCAAACCGGGAGAACCGCCCTACCAGGTCTCGGTTGCCAACTATACCGACAATTGGCTTCTGCTGATTTCCAGCTCAAAAATATTCAGCTATGCCGGTCAGCGCATTGGCGCTATGGTGATAAACAACAGGCTTTTTGAAAGGAAATATCCCGATCTTAAGCGTTTCTTTGCATCCGATGAGTTTGGGCGTGCGTTGATTTACGGAGCAGTTTACGCGTTATCGTCGGGTACATCGCATTCTGCACAATATGCGCTGGCAGCAATGCTCAAAGCAGCCAACGATGGCAAATTCAACTTCGTTGAGGTGTTAAAGGAGTACGGCGAACGCGCCAGGGTGATGAAGAAGCTGTTCACCGAAAACGGGTTTAAAATTGTGTACGACATGGATGAGGATAATCCCCTGGCCGATGGTTTTTACTTCACCATCTCATACCCAGGGCTAAGCGGCGAAGACCTCATTGAGGAGTTGATTTACTACGGCATAAGCGCCATATCGCTGTCCATCACGGGTAGCGATCGTTCGGAGGGACTGAGGGCCTGCGTTTCGCATGTGCAAAGGGAGCAATTCGCCGATTTGGAGTACAGGCTGAAGAAGTTTAAAGAGCATCATCCCGTAAAGTAGAAAA
>JAKQEF010000174.1 GCA_029558675.1 Bacteroidota bacterium
GGATGCCGACAAAAGAACCGGGATTTACAAAGAGATAGACAGCATCTCCTACGAGGCATCGAAGCTGGCCATTCCCAATGAGTACGATAAGTTGATGAAATTTATCGGTTCCACCGGAACCAATGCGGCCACATCCAACGATTTTACCATATACATCGAGAATATTCCCAGCAATCAGCTGGATAACTGGGCTATGATTCAAGCCGAGCGCTTTTCGCACCCTGTACTCAGGCTTTTCCACACTGAACTGGAAGTTGTATATGAGGAGAAGAACATGTCGCTAACCAGCGATATGCGTAAGGTGAGCGAGCAGCTCTACAAAGCGCTATTCCCCAATCACCCATACGGACAGCAAACGACGTTGGGAGAGGTTGATCACCTTAAAAACCCCTCGATGAAGAACATCCGTGAATTCTTCGACAAGTACTATGTGCCCAATAATATGGCCGTTATCATGTCGGGCGACTTTGACCCCGACGAGGCCATTGCCATTATCGACAAGCATTTTGGCCAGCTGAAAAGAAAAGATGTTCCCAAGCTGCATTTCGAACCGGAGAAACCCATTGAGCAACCCATTGTGAAAGAAGTAATTGGCCTCGAAGCCGAAGTGCTAAACATAGGATTCCGATTTGCCGGTGCTTCATCGGAAGAGGTAATGATGGCCGATTTGCTTTCGCGCATGCTTGCCAACGGCAAAACCGGACTTATCGACCTGAATGTTAACCTCAAGCAAAGGACTCTTAGCGCCGGCGCATATTGTAGCCAACAGGCCGACTACTCAACCTTGATATTAAGCGGCAGAAACAGGAGTGGGCAATCCCTCGAAGAGGTTAAGGATATCCTGCTCGAACAGGTGGAACTGTTGAAACAGGGCGAATTCCCCGATTGGATGCTGGAAGCCACCATCAACAACCTGAAACTGTTCGAAATGAAAAGGCTTGAGAGTAATTTTGGCCGCGCATGGATGATGTCCAGTAGTTTCATCAACGATATTAGCTGGAAGGATGCGGTTGAGTACAACGATAAGCTAAGCAAAATAACCAAGGACGATCTGGTGAAGTTTGCCAATGAGCACCTGACCAACAACTACGTTGTGGTTTACAAACGCCTTGGAACCCCTGATGTTGATATAGTTAAAAAACCGGCTATTACTCCAATCCATATTAACAGGAATGAGGAATCCAAATATTTAACAGAGTTTAAAACAAGAACTGTTCAGGATATTGAGCCGGTATTCGTTGATTATGATAAGGATATTGAAAAAATGGAGGTCAATGGACTGGAGGTGCTTTATAAGGAGAATGTGGAAAATGCAACGTTTACTCTTTACTACTATTTCCCCTTTGGCAGCAACCACGACAAGATGATTGACATTGCTGCTGATTTTCTGCCCTTTATTGGCACATCCAAACTTTCGGCCGAAGAGGTGGCTCAGGAGTTCTATAAGCTGGCTTGTACGTTCAACGTGTTCGCATCCGATGAGGAAACCTATGTTTCCATATCCGGTCTAAGTGAAAATCAGGAAAAAGCAGCTGAACTGCTTGAGTCGCTATTGACCGATTGCCAGCCCAATGAGGAGGCCTTGTCGAAGTATATCGATAAGATTTTAAAGGAACGTGAAAATAGTAAGTTGAGGCAACAAACCATTTTCAGCGGATTGGTTGATTACGCTACTTATGGGCCCAAATCGCCATTCACCAATATAGTATCGAACAAAGAGTTGAAAGCATTGAAAGGAAATGTGTTGACAGACAAGATCAAGGAGCTGTTTGGATACAAACACAAGGTGTTATACTACGGAACATATTCAGCCGAAGATTTAAAGCAAATGCTTGCAAAAGTACATGTCGTTCCCGAAAACTTTAAAGCCGCTCCTGAAAAGAGCCCGTTTACCGAATTGGAAACCGGTAAGAACAGGGTGCTGTTTTCGCATTACGAGGCAAATCAGTCGTATTTACAGATGATTTCAAAAAGTGTTGACTACGATTTTAACCTTCTTCCCAATGCCCGGATGTACAATGCATACTTCGGTGGTGGAATGAATACCATTGTATTTCAGGAATTAAGGGAGAAAAGAGGATTGGCATACACAGCACGCTCCTTCTTTGCCACCCCGTCAAGTCCCGATGGGCCATTCATGAATAACTCTTTTATTGCCACCCAGAACGACAAGGTGATTGAGGCTTTCGCAGCATTCAACGAGCTGTTTGATGAGATGCCCATGTCTGAGATATCCTTCAACCTTGCCAAGGATGCCATAATCAGCGGGATACGTAATCAGCGAATTACAAAAATGGGCCTGATTATGAACTACATCAATGCGCAAAAAATGGGATACAAAAAGGATATTCGTCAAACCTACTTCGAAACAATCCCCAATATGACCCTGGAGGATGTTAAGCAGTTCAACGAAAAATACATCAAAGGCAAACCTAAAACATATGTAATTCTTGGGAATGAGAAGGTTGTGGATTTTAAACAGGTTGAAAAACAGTTTGGCCCTGTAACCAGATTGACGCGCGAACAGATATTTACCTATTAATCGATACCTCCTTTTGATATAACAAAGAGCCGCCCCGTCTTTCGCAGGGGCGGCTCTTTAGTTGGTTATAGGTGAATGTTAATAGCTTTTAATATCGCCACCACCAAAAATCACAATCCCGCTTATTATTAACTCGCTGCCATTGGAATGGCCGTTATCTGTAATGAGCTTTTTTCTTTTGTCGGCATAGCCGCCAAAGATGGCTACCACATTAATTTTTACTTTCCACGAGGGGGGGATAATGAGCTTTGATCCCCCAAAGATACTGGTTACGTTCAGGGTTTGTTTACCCGGTGCCAGTTCGGTTTCGCTCAAATCGTAAGTGCTGCCACCAAAAATGTTGACCAGCCTTCCTCCCTGGAAATTCTTTGAAAAGTTCTTCTGTTCGTTCCCGCCAAACATTACCATATCGTCAATGATATCCATACTGGTGACCTCTTTTTTGAAATGCCCCCTGTGTTTGTACGAGCTACGGTTGAAAATCAGCATCAGCCCAATGGCAATGAAAATAGTGGGCCATAGGAATACCCGCGCAGTGTACTGAAAACCCATGGTCTCGGCGATAAGGTATATGCCTCCGACGGCAATGAGAATTAAACCTGTTATCCTGGAGTTCCTGTTGGTCATCAGGATTAACCCAATACCGATAAGCAAGCCCTGCCAGGTAAAGATGTAGTTGCTCCAGTAGTTGAACGGAATGATGTCGAGTCGTTGGGCGAATAGTAGCAACCCTACTGTGAGAAAAATTAACCCGACCATTATTCTGGAGCCGTAAGAACGTTGTGGTTTTTGGTTTAAAGTTTCCATGTTTATTTGTTTTTTAAAGTTATTGTCAGCAAAAATATACTGCCGAACAGGCAGATAGAAGGGAATATCGATGAACTGCCCTTTTTAGTCGATGAATCCGGCCAAGGGGTAGGGGAGCGGGATGAAATTCTATCAATACTATGATTTGCTTCTGACCCTGCTATAGTAATGCCTTGGATTTCCGTGCTCTCCGTATCCGATGGTATTGCCGGTTTGGTAAACCCATTTTTCCAGCAAGCCCATGGCGTCGCCATCCACGAAATTAGCCAGGGGTTTGTTTTCGTATAGGTTGTAGTCGTTGCGGTATAAACCCGGCGTGATATTGGGCATCACCACATTGGCACCGGCCATGATGGCCTCGCTGCGACCCATATCGTCAATGGCCTGAAGGGCAGTGGATGCAACAATGTTAACATCTTTCATCATGATACGCACAATGGCTATCATTTTTATCGATAGGTTAAGCCTTTCGTGCAG
>JAKQEF010000012.1 GCA_029558675.1 Bacteroidota bacterium
ATTTATTGCGGAATTTGTTAAGACCTACCCCTGTGGATGTGGAATATAACCAAAAAAGCGTGATTTTCCGCTTTGGGGGATATGTTTTAATATCAAGACTGGTGGAGGGGAGTTTCCCGAATTACAAAAGTGTCATTCCGAGCAATCCGCACAAGTTGGAAATCAACCGCACCGCCTTTTTGAGTGTCATAAAGCGTGTGGGTGTTTGTTCCTCCGATGCGAACCTTGTCCGACTGAAAATAACAAGTGATCGGGTTTTGGTTTCCGCACAGGATTTTGAGTATGGAATTTCGGCACAGGAAGAAATCTCCTGCGAGTATTTAGGCGAGGATATGGAGATCGGCTTCAAAGGGGCGTTGCTTTCCGATGTGCTTTCCAATTTGGATTCCGACAGGGTACAAGTGGCGTTGCAGTCTAAGGACAAGCCCGCCATTTTCACTCCGATGAATGAGCAGGATGTTTTGGCACTTCTGATGCCGATGATGATTAAACAATAAAAACAGAAAAATAGAAAACAATGGAAACAATGGAAAAGGAACACAGGGAAAAAATGATTGAAATGGCGATTCTGCTATCAACGCTGGCAACGCTGGTGGTAATGTTCGTTATGGTTTTCGGGGTTGTAATGCTGGCGATGCGATGATTGTTTGTGCCGGATCTGTGATAGCAGTAATATGGATTAACAACTAACTAACAAATAAAATTATGGGAAACGAAATTACAACTATTGAATCACAGAGAAAGATGGTATTAAGACATCTTCAGGAAAAAGGATTTATTACACCAAACGAGGCAGAGGCGCTATATGGCTGCAAAAGACTTGCGTCACGCATTAATGAACTTCGTAAATATTTTCGCATTTCAACAACGCTTGAACAAGGAAGAAATAGGTTCGGAAAACCTGTGAGATACGCAAAGTATATCTATCATTCCGACTATAAATGCATTTAGGCTATGAGAACGAAGTATATTACTCTGGGAATAAAGGGCGTTTACTTTAACGTTGCATACGCCTACTACCCTGATTGTTTGTGCCGGATCTGTGATAGCAGTAATATGGGTTAATAATTAACGGCGTGTGTATGTGGGGTTTTGGCGTTGATTTTAGTGGGTGGATAATCCCACACACACTTGTGTTATCGGTTGTTTTTCTCTTTTCTCTCATTCA